>JAGQSL010000090.1 GCA_020439525.1 Acidimicrobiales bacterium
ATGGTGCAGAAGATGCACCACACGATCACCGACGGCAAGGGCGGCATCCGCATGTCGATCGAGTTCGTGGACCTCGAGCGCGACGCCGCCGAGCCCCCGCCCGTCGACGACGGCCCGCCGCCCGACCCCGACCCGAGCGCGTGGTCGGGCGCCGTCGACGCCGTGTCGACGCTCGCCCGGCGCAACGCGGACGCCGCTCGCCGCCTGGTCGACACCGCCTCGGGCTGGGCTCGCGACCCGCTGCACGTGGCGTCCGTCCTCGCATCGCTGCCCGCCGAGACCGCCGCCACCACCCGATCGCTGGTCCGCCAGCTGGGCGTCGTCGACAGCCACCGATCCCCTCTGTGGTCGGAGCGCTCGCTCGATCGCGGCCTCGAGACGTTCGACGTCCCCCTCGACGCCGCCAAGGCGGCCGCCACCGCGCTGGGCGGCAGCGTGAACGACCTGTTCGTCGCCGCCGCGGCCGGCGGCGCCGGCGCCTACCACCGCCGCCACGGCGTCGGCGTCGCCGAGCTGCGCATGTCCATGCCGGTGAGCACCCGGACCGACCGGGCGCCCGGTGGCAACGCCTTCACCCCCACCCGGGTCCTGGTGCCCGTCGCCTCCGACGCCGGGGCCCGCTTCGACGAGATCCACCAGCGCCTGTCGGTCACCAAGTCCGAACGGGCGATGAACGTGGTGTCGACCATGGCGGGGCTGGTGAACCTCCTGCCCCAGCCCGTGCTCGTGCGGCTGGCCCGCCAACAGGTGACGACGGTCGACTTCGCCACCTCGAACGTGCGGGCCGCGCCCTTCGACCTCTACATCGCCGGCGCCCTGGTCACGGGCAACTACCCCCTCGGGCCCATCGCCGGCACCGCGTGGAACCTGACCACCATGAGCTACCGCGGCGTGCTCAACCTCGGCCTGCACGTGGATCGGGCAGCGGTGCCAGCACCTGCGGAGCTCCGAGACGACATCGTCGCCGCCTTCGACGAGCTGCTGGCGCTGGGCGGGGCGCGCGGAAGCGGCCCGGCGACGAATGGCGGCTAGACGCCCGTGCCGACCGGCAGCTCGGTGGCGTCGAGCCCGGCCAGCAGGAGCCGCAGGTCGAGCAGCAGATCCGAGACCTCGTCGGAGGAGACGAGCTCGCGGCTCTGCATGGTGCCGAGGGCACGGTCGATGACGGCCATGGCCTCGGTGATGACGATCTCTGTCGGTGCAGCAGTCTCGGTCACGAGGACCACCTTACCGGCGCCCGACGCCGAACCACGCGCAGTCGCGGTTCGGTGACGCGACCTTCACGATCCCGAAACGCGACCGGCGACGCCTCGGGAACGAGCGGCGCGCCCCGTACCCTCTCGGCGTGACCTACGAGCACGTGCGCCGGATCGGGCGGGGCGGGATGGGCGTGGTCGACCTCGCCACCGACGCCGACGGCCACGAGGTCGCCTTGAAGCGCCTGTCGCTCCACGGCACCCCCGAGGAGCTGGCCACCGCCCGCACTCGCATCCGGCGGGAGGCGGAGGTGCTCGAGCAGCTCCGCCACCCGAACGTCGTGCCCCTGCGCGCGGTCGAGGACGACGGCGACGACCTGGTGCTGGTCATGGACCACCTGCCCGGGGGCAACCTGGCCCAGCGCGTCGCCGAGCGCGGGCCGCTCCCGCCCGACGAGGTGCTGGCGCTCGCCGACCGCCTCCTCGACGCGCTGGCGACCGCGCACCGCCTCGGCATCGTGCACCGCGACATCAAGCCGGCCAACGTGCTGTTCGATACCGCAGGGTCGCCGGCGCTCGCCGACTTCGGCGTCGCCGTCCACCGCGACGCCACGCCAGGGCTGACCGCCACCGAGCTGGTGGTCGGCACCCCCGGGTTCATGGCGCCCGAGCAGGCCCGGGGCGAGCCGGTCACCGCCGCATCGGACGTGTTCAGCCTGGGCGCCACCCTGCTGTTCGCGGCGACCGGTGCCGGGCCGTGGGGCGCCGGCGACCCCCGGGTGCTGATGCTCCGGGCCGTCTCGGGCCGCACCGAGCGCATCCCGCGCGACCTGCCGTCGCCGCTGCGCAACCTGCTCGGCACCATGCTCGCTCGCGATCCCGTCGATCGGCCGACGGCCGCCGCGCTGCGGGGAGGGACCGCGGCAGGCACCGAGCAGCGCGAGGCGCCCGGGCGCACCCGGCGGCGCTGGCCCGCCACCGCCGCCACCGCGCTCGTGCTGCTCCTGGCGGTGGGCGCGGCCGTCGCGGTGGCAACCCGCGACGGCAGGGCGGAGGCGCCCGCCACCACCACCATCCCCACCTCGACCACCGAGGCGTGCGTGCCGCTCCCCTACCAGCCCTGCGGCCGAGGGCCGGCGCCCAACACCGACGGCGAGCGCTGCGACGAGGGCTTCGCCGACTACGACGAGCGGGCGGCCAACGGCTGCGAGGCGGCGCCTGACGACCTCGCCGATGGCGCCGTGCTCGAGGGGGAGCTCCGAGCGAACCTGGTGCCGGCCGACGACGTCGACACCTACCGCCTCGAGGTCGACGACCGCTTCCAGCTCCGCTGCGACGGGCAGGTCCACGTCACGCTCACGGCGCCCGAGGGCACCAGCCAGCGCGTCCGCATCCTCGACGGCGACGAGGAGCTGGCCTCGGCGGTGAGCGGCGACGGCGTCTCGGGCACCGCGTCGGTGCGCGAGCCGAACTGCTTCGACGACGACGGCAGCACCCTGACGGTGGTGGTCGAGTCCGTCGGATCGGACCGCTCCCCCGAGGACTACCTCCTCGAGGCCCGCGGCAGCTTCTGACCCGCCCGCGTAGGGTCGACCCATGCCCCACGGTCGCCTCGGCTTCACCTTCGCCAGCCTCATGCCCCTCGGTCCCCAGCTGGCCGTCGACACCGCTCGGCAGGCGGCGGACCTCGGGTACCGGTCGTTCTGGACGGCGGAGACCACCGGTCCCGAGGCGTTCTCGGTGCTCGCCGCCGCCGGCGCGGCGGCGCCGGGCCTCGACCTCGGCACCGGCGTGCTCGCCCTGCAGCTGCGCACGCCGATGGTGGCGGCCATGGGCGCCGCCACGCTCCAGGCGCTGCACCCCGAGGCCGACATCGTCCTCGGCATCGGCATCTCCTCGCCGGTGGTCACCAGCCGGTGGCACGGCGTCCCCTACGGCGAGCACCCGCTCGGCCACGTCCGCGAGTACGTGGCGCTGGTGCGGGCGTGCCTGGGCGGCGAGAAGGTCGACTTCGACGGGGACCACTACCGGGTTCGTGGCTTCCGCCTCGGCATGCGACTCGGGCCCAAGCGGCCGAAGATCGTGATCGGCGCCCTCGGACCGGCGATGCTCCGCCTCGCCGGCGAGATCGCCGACGGCGTGCTGCTCAACTACCTGCCGGCGTCGCACGTCGCCTGGTCGGTGGAGCAGGTGCGCGCCGGTGGCGATGCCGAGATCTACGCCTACGTGCATGCCGGGGCTGGCGACCGTGATCAGGGCCTCGACAAGGCCCGGCGCGACCTCTTCTCCTACGCGGTCGTGGACGCCTACGCGGCCAGCTTCCGGCGAGCCGGCTTCGGCGACGAGGTCGACGAGGTGCGCGCCCGCCACGCCGCCGGCGACCGCGAGGGCGCCCTCGCCGCCGTCTCGGACCGGATGTGCGATGCCATCGACGTGCTGGGCGGCCCCGACGCCGTGCAGGGTGCCGTGCGCTCCTACGTCGACGCCGGCGTCGACGTGCCGGTCCTCATGCCGCTCCCCTGGGGCGGCGATCGCACCGGGGTCCTCCGCACCACCATGGAGGCCGCAGCGTCGGCGTGATGCTCCCCTCCCGTGTCGGAGGGGGTCGGTAGGGTCGGGCCATGGAGCTGCGCGACCGCATCGCCGTCGTCACCGGAGCCGCCCGGGGCATCGGGTTCGCCCTCGCCGAGGCGTTCCTGGCCGAAGGGGCGCGTGGCGTGGCGGTGGTCGACCTCGACCAGCGCGACGTGGACCTCGCCGTCGCCCGACTCGGCGAGCGCGCCGTCGGCTACGCCCTCGACGTCTCCGACCGGGCCTCGATCGGCGCCCTCGTGGGCGACGTCGAGGACCGCCTCGGCCCGATCGACCTGATGGTGTCGAACGCCGGGATCGGCACGGCCAGCGGCGTGGAGACCTCCGACGAGGTGTGGCAGCGGATCCTGGGCGTGAACGTCCTCGCCCACGTCCACGCGGCCGAAGCCGTGCTGCCCTCCATGCTCGCTCGCGGCGAGGGCTACCTCCTGTCGACGGCCTCGGCAGCCGGCCTGCTCACCCAGATCGGCGACCTGCCGTACTCGGCCACCAAGCACGCGGCCGTGGCGGTGGCCGAGTGGCTGGCCATCACCTACGGCGACCAGGGGATCACGGTGTCGTGCCTGTGCCCCCAGGGGGTGCGCACCGACATGATCGCCGGGGCGCTGGGGGTCGCATCGGTCGAGACGGTGGTCGCCCAGGGCCTGATCGAGCCCGAGGAGGTGGCGAGGGCGGTCGTCGCCGGGCTGCGCGACGAGCGGTTCTTGATCCTCCCCCACCCCGAGGTCGCCGGCTACTACGAGCGTCGGGCGACCGACACCGACCGCTGGCTCGCCGGGATGCGCCGCCTCCAGGCGCGCATCGTGGGCACCCTGGCGGACACGCCGGAGGGCGGCGCCTGACGGTGGCCCGCCGGAGCTCGCCGATCGACGACGGCCTGGCGGAGCTGGGCCTCGAGATCGGTCAGATCGTGCGCTACCTCGGCTCGTCAGACCGTCGGTACCGGGAGGGCGTCGTGCTGCGACGCGAGCGCGACGGCTCCATCGGGTTGCGCGACGACCGAGGTCGGGCGCGGGCCATCACCGCCGAGCGGATCGAGGTCCGCGTGGTCGGGCCCCGCGGCGGCGAGCAGTGGCTGCCGCTCACCGACACCGGGGGCGGCTACCAGCCCGGGCTGTTCTGACGTGCACCGTCCCACGGTGGAGGTCTACGAGCGGGAGGGGGCGGCGTACGCCGCCCGGCGCGGGATCCAGCGCCCGGAGCGCACCCGGGCGTTCGGGTCGGCCGTCACCGGGCTCCGCCTCGACCTCGGGTGCGGCCCGGGCCACCACCTCGACCTGCTCGGCCGCCCGGCGATCGCCCTCGACGCCGCCGCCTCGATGGTCCGCGCCGCCGCCACCCACGCGCCGGCCGTCCAGGCCGATCTCGCCCGCCTCCCCTTCGGCGACCGGTCGTTCGACGGGATCTGGGCGAGCAAGGCGCACCAGCACCTCCGAGCCGCGGAGCTACCGATGGCCTTGGCCGAGGCGCACCGCGTCCTGCGCACCGGCGGGCGGATCGACCTCACGGTGTTCCCCACCTCCGATCGCGGCGCCCCCGCCCGCGAGGAGGTCACCACGTCGGGCTCGGGCGACGACCTCCCCGGTCGACGCTTCACGTGGTGGGACCCCGGCCACCTCTCGACGGTGGTCGAGGCCGCCGGGTTCTCGATCGAGCGCACCGAGGTGGGGCGCTGGATCGACGTGACGGCCACGGCGGCGCGAGCGTTGCCCGACCACGTCGGGGCCGACATGCGCCTCCTGTGCTGCGGGCTGAACCCGTCGCTCCACGCCGCCGACGCCGGCGTCGGCTACGTGACGGGCTCCAACCGCTTCTGGCGGGCGATGGCGCGGGCCGGGCTCTCGACGCGAGACCGCGACCCCCGCCACCTCCTCCACGTCGACCGCATCGGGATGACCGACCTCGTGAAGCGGGCCACCGCACGGGCCGACGAGGTCGCGACCGCCGAGTTCCGCACCGGGCTGGCCCGCCTCGACGCGCTGTGCGCCTGGCTGCGGCCCGCCGCGGTCGCCATGGTCGGCCTCCAGGGCTGGCGCGCTGCCGTCGACCGCCGGGCGACGGTGGGCTGGCAGGACCGCGACCTCGGGGGCCGCCCCGTCTACGTGCTGCCGTCGACCAGCGGGCTCAACGCCGGAACCTCCCTCGACGAGCTCGCCGACCACCTCCGCCGGGCCGCGAGCCCCGCCACCTGAGCGAGACAGGTCCAGGTCAGCGACCGAGGATCTCCCAACCCACCGCGGAATCGGGCCTCGCGGCTGCGACACTGGAGCCCATGGCACGTCGCACGAAGATCATCGCCACCATCGGACCGGCTTCCGAGTCGGAAGCGATGATCAAGGACCTGGCCGAGGCCGGGATGGACGTGGCCCGGATCGGGCTGGCGCACGGCTCGCTCGACGAGGCCATCGGGAAGTTCCGGCGGGTGCGCTCCGTGGAGGCATCGCTCGGTCGCCCCATCGGCGTGATGGTCGACCTTCCGGGCCCGAAGGTCCGAGCCGGCCACATGCCCGAGGGCGGGCTGCCGGTGGCCGAGGGCGACACGGTTCGGCTCACGCCGGGGAGCGAGCCGTCCACCGCCGAGGTCATCAACGTCGACCACGAGGGCCTCCTCGCCGACCTCCACGTGGGCGACCGGGTCACCTTCGGCGACGGGATCGTGATGGCCGAGGTGGTCGACCGCCGCAACGACTGCCTCGAGGCGCGGATCACCCACGGCGGCCTGCTCCAGGGCCGGCCGGGGGTGCACATCCCCTCCGACCGGCTCCGCATCTCCTCGCCCACGCCCGACGACCTCCACATGCTCGACGCGTTCGTCGAGGAGGGGGTCGACATGGTGGCGCTCTCGTTCGTCCGCTCCGCCCACGACGTGCGACGCGTGGGGGTGGAGCCCCACCCCCGAGGCCCCCTCGTGATCGCCAAGATCGAGACGCGCGCCGCGGTCGACAACCTCGACTCCATCATCGAGGCGTCGGGCGGCGTCATGATCGCCCGCGGCGACCTCGGCGCCGAGATGCCGATCGAGGAGCTGCCACACCTCCAGAAGCGGATCCTCCAGCGCTGCATCACGCTCGGTCGGCCCGCCATCACCGCCACCCAGATGCTCGAGTCGATGGTCACCGCGCCCAGCCCCACCCGAGCCGAGGCCTCCGACATCGCCAACGCCGTGTTCGACGGATCGAGCGCACTCATGCTCTCGGGCGAATCGGCCATCGGCCACGACCCGGTGAACGCGGTGGCCACCATGGCCCGCATCGCCGCCCGGGCCGACGACGAGTTCGACTACGACGCCTGGGGAGCGAAGGTCCACCAGATCGCGTCCACCATGCAGCCCCACATCGACGACACCGTGACCCTCGGCATGACCAACGCCGCATGGCGGGCGGCGCTCGAGACCGGGGCCAGCGCGATCTTGTGCATCACCCACACCGGGTTCACGGTGCGCTCGATCGCCCGGTTCCGGCCGCAGGCGAAGATCATCGGGTTCTCCACCGACCCCCAGACGCTGCGGCAGCTCACCCTGTCGTGGGGCGCCACGCCCCAGCACCTCGACGTCGACTACCAGGCCGACCACCTGATCGCCCGGGCGGTCGAGCAGGCGCGCGAGGCGGGGCTCATCCGTCGGGGCGACCTCGTCGCCGTGCTCTCCGGGTCGCGCGAGTACCCCGGCCAGGCGACCGACTCGCTGCGCCTCATCCCCATCCGCTGACGGCGGCTCCCCTGGCCAGGGGAGGTTTCGCTACAGCGCGGCCCCCGGTCGGCCGATGACGGGAGGAGCGATCTCCCCGGGCTCGCCCGGGGTCTCCCTCCCGTCGCTCCAACGAGGTCGCCCCATGCCGATGATGCGTCGCGGTCCGCTCGACACCTATTCGCCCGAGTGGGTGCTGCGGGAGGCCAACGCGCACGCGGCCACGGGGAGCCTCGAGTTCCACACCGACCGACCGCTCACGTTCCACCTGCTCGGCGGACGCATCTACGGCGCCGCCGAGGGCGTCGGGCCGGCGGTCGACGGCGGCGTGCTCGCCGACGAGCACAGCGCGCGGCGCCACGTCGTGGAGCTGCTCACCGACGTCCTCGGGCGGGTCTCGGGCTGGTACTACCTCGATCCGCTGGGCGAATCCCCCACGCGGGGAGCGTGGAGCTGGGAGACGGCGTCGCTGCTCATGGAGACCCGAGCCCAGGCGCACGCCGATCGCACGCTCGCCGCCTGGACGAGCCGCACGCTCTCGCTGCGCCCGACCGACGCACCTGGGATCGCGCTGGGCGCCGACGCCTGGGCCGTGGTCGTCGCCATGGCGCGTCGCAGCACCACCGACGCGCTGGGCCAGGAGCTGGGGTGGACGCCGGGGCGGCTCCTGGCGGCCCTCACCGAGATCGAGCAACGAGGGGTGCTCGACCCCGAACGCGTGGGACCGCCGAGCTCGAGCGGGACCGGGGCGCCGACGGCGTCGCGCCACCAGGGCCCGTTGTCGCCGCCGCCACCCATCTCCGCGTCGGCGCTCATCACGCCGATCACCGACGCCACGGGTGCCCGAGGGCGACGCCGCGGCGCGCGGCGGACCGGCCGCTGACCGGCGCGGCGTGGGGCATGCTCGTTGCCCATGGGCCTGCTCACCGACCGCACGATCCTCGTCACCGGGGTGCTGACCTCGTCGTCGATCGCCCACGCCTGCGCCCGCGTCGCCCAGCAGGAGGGGGCGACCGTCGTGCTCTCGTCGTTCGGGCGGGCGATGGGCACCACCCGGCGCGCCGCCGCCAAGCTCCCCGAGCCGGCCCAGGTGGTGGAGCTCGACGTGACGTCGGCTGCTGACCTGGCGGCGCTCCCCTCGCGCCTCGCCGCGCACGCCGACCACCTCGATGGCGTCGTCCACGCGGTGGGCTTCGCCCCGGCGGCCTGCCTCGGTCAGCCCGATGGGCTCCTCGCCGCCTCGTGGGAGGAGGTCGCCGCCGCACTGCAGGTGTCCGCCTGGTCGCTCCCGGCCCTCGCCGGTGCGGCCCGACCGCTCCTGCGGCCCGGTGCGTCGCTGGTGGGGCTGGACTTCGACGCCTCGGTGGCGTGGCCGGCCTACGACTGGATGGGCGTCGCCAAGGCGGCCCTCGAGTCGGCGGCGCGCTACCTGGCCCGCGACCTGGGCGACGACAACGTGCGGGTCAACCTCGTGGCCGCCGGGCCCTTGCGCACCGTCGCCGCCCGCAGCATCCCCGGCTTCGCCGAGATCGAAGCGGTGTGGGGCTCGCGAGCTCCGCTCGGCTGGGACGTCGACGACGCCGAGCCGGTGGCCCGGGCGGTGGTCGCCCTGCTCTCGGACTGGTTCCCGGCCACCACGGGCGAGATCGTGCACGTGGACGGCGGCGCGCACGCGATCGGCGTCGGGCGCACCGAGCGCTGAGGGCTCCCACGAGCCGGAACCACCGCGACGGGTCGTCGCGGTGGCACCATCTGGCATGGACCTGAGCGACCTGCGCACCGTGAAGCTCGACCGCGAGGGCGGCGTCGCCGTGGTGACGCTGTCGCGTCCGAACCGCATGAACGCGTGGACGGGACGCATGCACACCGAGTACCGGGCCGTGTTCGCCCACCTCGAGGCCGACTCGACGGTGCGCGCCGTCGTCGTCACCGGCGAGGGCCGCGCCTTCTGCGCCGGCGCCGACACCGCGGCGCTCGAGGGCCACGCCGAGGCCGGCGCCTACGACGCCGGGACCCCTGCCGAGATCGCCACGCCGGGCCACGGCGTGCGCTCGGAGCTCGACCACGCCTTCGCCTGGCACTACGGGCTTCGCTTCCCGGTGGTGGCCGCGGTCAACGGGCCCGCGGCCGGGGTCGGCCTCGTGCTCGCCTGCTACTGCGACCTGCGCTTCGTGGCGTCGGGCGCCAAGCTCACGACGTCGGCCCCCCGCCTCGGGCTCCCGGCGGAGTACGGGCTGTCGTGGGTGCTGCCGCGGCTGGTGGGCATCGGCCACGCCGCCGACCTGCTGCTCTCCAGCCGGGTGATCCTCGGCGACGAGGCCGAGCGCATCGGCCTCGCCAACCGATCGCTGTCCACGGGCGAGGTGCTCCCGGCGGCCATCGACTGGGCCCGGCGCGTGGCGACCGAGGTGGCCCCCTCGTCGGTGGCGATGGCGAAGGCGCAGCTCTACGCCGACCTGCACCGCGACGTCGGTGCGGCGGTCGCCGCCTCCGAGCACCTCCTCGACGTCGCCGTGGCGGGCCCGGACTACCGCGAGGGTGTGAAGGCCTGGCTCGAGGATCGGCCGCCGACCTTTCGCGACGTGCGGCCGGGGCCCGGGCCCCGGGTCTGAGCCCGCCCGAGTCGCGCCGGCGCGAGGATCCTCCCATGGCGAGCCTTCCCCTGGGGCCGGTCGACGACGCGCCCGACCGCGCCCCGACCGTGGCCGAGCTGCTCCGCCCCTTCGCGGTCGTGGCCCTGGTGGCGGCGGCGATGTGGGTGGAGGAGGTCGTCGACCTGCTGCCCCACACCCCGTTCGACTCCTGGGGCATCCGACCCCGCCAGCTGCGAGGGGTCCCCGGCATCGCGCTGGCCCCGTTCCTCCACGACGGGTTCGGCCACCTGCTCTCGAACACCGTGCCGTTCGTCGTGCTGGGCTGCATCGTCGCGGCGTCAGGCGTGCAGCGGTTCGTCCAGGTGGCCGTGATCGTCGCCGCCATCGCCGGCGTCGGCACCTGGCTCACCGGGCCCAGCCGCACCATCCACATCGGCGCCAGCGGCGTGGTCTTCGGCCTGCTCACGTACCTGGTGGCCCGCGGGGCCTTCGAGCGACGCCTGGGCCACCTCGCCGTCGCCCTGCTCGTGCTGATCTTCTACGGAAGCCTGCTGTGGGGGCTGCTCCCCCGCCCGGGGGTGTCGTGGCAGGGCCACCTGTTCGGCGCCCTCGGCGGCGTGGTCGCCGCGTGGGTGATCCACGGCCGTGGGCAGCAGTCCCGCACGACGACCGCGGAGGGCCAGGGCTAGTACGGCGTGGGCGGCGCCGCCTCGAGCGCGCCGACATCGGTGCCCAGCCCGGAGATCCGGTGCAGGAGCAGCCGGGTCTGGGAGTCGACGACGCCGCCTCGCTCCTTGAGGTCCGTGAGGATGGCATCGAGCTCCGCGGTGCCCGTGCAGAAGACGCGCAGCAGGTAGTCGTACGCGCCGGTCACGTGCACCGCCTCGACGACGGCCGGCATGGTGCGGAGGACCTCGGCGAAGCGGTGGCGATCGGTCCCGGGCTCGAGGCGCACGTCGATCGCCGCCTCCACCGTGCGACCGAGCGGCTCGGCGGCGATGACCGCTCGGAACCCCTTGATCACCCCGACGCGGCGGAGCCGGCGCACCCGATCCGCCGTCGCGGTGGGCGACAGCCCGATCGCCCGACCGAGCTCCTGGTAGGACGCCCGGCCGTCGCTCGCGAGGTGAGCCAGCAGGTCGTGATCGAGCGCATCGAGCACCGTGGACATCGCGGCGATGCTACCCATCGCTCGCGGCGACGGCGGGAACCTACCGCGGATTCCTCGGTCGAACGGAGATCTACCACGGAATCCGCGGTCCCGGCCGCTCAGGCCCGCGAAGAACCGCGCCACCCGCAGCGGCCCGGCGCGGAAGCTGGTTCCATGCCGCCGCACGCCGCACCCTCGGCCCCGCCGACCTCGCCGGACGAGGTGGTGGCGCGCTTCCTCGCCGGGACGCTCGACCCCGCGCACTGGACCCACGCCTCGCACCTGATCGTCTGCCGCCACGTCCTGGCGGCGAGCGACGACCTCGAGGAGGCGATCGCCCACCTGCGGACCCTCATCGAACGGCACAACGCCCGGGTCGGCATCCGCCCGGGCCACGGTGGCTACCACGAGACCATCACCCGGTACTTCGTGGGCGCGGTGGCCCACGCGGACCCGCCGACGACGACCGCGATGCTCACCGACCCTGCGATGCGACGCGACGCCCCGCTCGACCACTGGACCGCCGCGCTGCTCGCAAGCGATGCCGCTCGCACCGGTTGGGTCGAGCCCGATCGGGCGGCCCTCGCCTGGCCGACCACCTTCCGCCCACCCACCTGACCTCCAACGCGATCACCGTCCGAGGGGAGACGACGATGCACCACCACCCGAACCATGGCCGCGGCCGCCTTCGCGCTCGTGCCACCGGCGCCCTGGCGATGGCCGGCGGCCTGGTCGCTGCGTCGCTGGCGGTCGTGGCCCCGCCGGCCGACGCGGCGATCGCGTACCTCGTGACCACGGGGCGGGTCAGCGTTCCCGCACCGGGCGCGCCCGGCCCCGCCGGTGCGGAGCGAGGCCTCGTCGCGGTGAGCGGCGATGGTCGGTTCGTGGCGTTCACGTCGGCCTCGCCGCTGGTGGCCGACGACACGAACGGCGTGTCCGACGTGTACGTGCGCGACCGGATGGCAGGGACCACCACCCGCGCCAGCCTCGGGCCGAGCGGCCAGCAGCTCAGCGCGTTGTCGGAGGTGTGCTCGCTCAGCCGCGACGGTCGCTACGTCGGGTTCACCTCGGGCGGGGCCGACGCGCTCGACACCCCGCTCGACCAGGTGTACCTCCGCGATCGGTGGTCCGGGACCACGGAGATGGTCTCGGTCAGCACGAACGGCGACCCCTCGTCCTCGTCTGCGGGCGGAACCGGCATCGGCAGCGATCGCTGCCCGGTCTCCGACGACGGGCGGTACGTGGCGTTCAGCTCGCAGGGCGACAACCTCGCCGGCGGCGACGGGAACGGGACGGGGTGGGACGTGTTCCGCCGCGACCGCAAGACGGCCAGCACGCAGCGGATCAGCGTCTCCTCCGCCGGGTTCGGCGCCAACGCGGTGAGCCGGGCGCCGGCGATGTCGGCGAACGGCGCGGTCGTCGCGTTCGAGTCCAGCGCGACCAACCTCGTGCCCGGCGACTCCAACGCCAAGCCCGACGTGTTCGTCCGCGAACCGGCCGCCTCGCTGACCACCCGGATCAGCGTCACGGCCGGGGGCTCGCAGCTCGGCGCGGCCTCCGGTTCGCCGGCGCTGTCGGCTGACGGCAACGAGGTCGCCTTCGTATCGTCCGCCACCAACCTCGTCGCCGGCGACACCAACGGCGTCGACGACGTCTTCGTCCGCGACCGGGCCGCGTCGACGGTGGCGCGGGCGTCGAAGGGCCTCGACGGCCAGCAGATCGACGGCCAGGCCCGGAACCCCGACATCAGCGGCGACGGCTCGGTCGTGAGCTGGTCCATGTTCCGCGGATGGGTCGTACCCGGCGACGCCAACCAGGACGACGACGTCTACCGCTACCGCCTGGGCGATCCGTCGTCGGCGCTCGTCAGCGTCGACCGCACCGGCGTGGCGGGCGACGGCGAGTCCTACTTCCACGCGCTGTCGAACGACGGGTTGGTCGTCGCCTTCGTCTCCACCGCGTCGGACCTCGTCCGCGACGACGACGCCGCATCGGACGCGTTCGCCCGCGACTTCCAGAACCTCCTCTCCCCGTTCATCAGCGAGACCGCCTTCGTCCGCCAGCAGTTCGTCGACTTCGAGGGTCGCCAACCGACCGCCGCCGAGCTCGCCGAGTGGCGAGCTCGGATCCAGCACGGCGAGCGCACCCCCGACGAGGTGATCGACGAGCTGGCCCACGGCTCGACCTGGGCGGCGAAGCGGGCACCCCTCACCCGCCTCTACTGGGCCTTCTTCCTGCGACCGCCGGACACCGGGGGGATGACGTACTGGACCAACCAGCTGACCAAGGGCAAGAAGCTCGCCGAGGTGGCGCGCCAGTTCGCCGGCAGCTCCGAGTTCACGACCAAGTACGGCGCCCTCGCCAACTCGGCGTTCGTCACGAAGATCTACCAGAACATCTTCAGCCGGAACCCCGACCCCGGCGGCCTCGCCTACTGGACCGGCAAGCTCGACAAGAAGCAGAAGACCCGGGGCGATGTCATGGTGAGCTTCAGCGAGTCGAGCGAGGGCAAGCGCAAGCTCGCCCCCCAGACCGACACGGTGCTCATCTACCTCGGCATGCTCCGCAAGATGCCGACGCTCGCCATCACCCTCGAGGGCATCGCGGCGATCCGCGACCAGGGCTACCCCGCCGAGATCGTGGCCGAGAGCCTCCGCGAGCAGGCCGACTACGCCGCCCGGGTGGTGCAGAGCTGAGGAGCGTGACTCAGCGCGGCGCGAGGTCGCGCACGGCCTGGCGCTGGTCGACCCCGAAGGGCAAGACGGCGAGCGCCGGGGTCGTGATCCCGTTGGCCTGGTAGCGACCGATGTGCTCCCGGCACGCCTCGGGCGAGCCGTGGACGATGAGCGTGTCGACCAGCTCGTCGGGGATGTGGGTGAGGGCGCCGGCGCGATCGCCCGCCGCCCACGCGTCCCACATCGGCGCGAGCACCTCGCCACGCCCGAGCCAGCGGTGGAACTCGGCGTACACCGGCACGGTCAGGTACGACGCGATCAGCCGCCGGCCCCAGTCGCGCACGAGGTCGGCGTCGGTGGTGGGGGCCACGAAGATCCGCGCCACCACCTCCTTGTCGGGCCCGCCCTCGTGCACGAACGGGGTCACCGTGGGCACGTCGTCGGCGCCGAGCCAGTTCACGATGGCCCCGTCGCCCTCGGCGCCCGCCAGGCGCAGCATGCCCTGGCGCAGGGCGGCGATCAGGATCTTCGGCTGCTCCTGGGGCACCTGGCTCAGCTTGAAGCCGTTCACCGAGAACGTGTCGTACTCGGCCCGGACCTTCTCGCCGGCCAGCGCGGCGCGCAGGAACCGCACCATGTCGCGCGTCCGCTTGTAGGGCTCCTCGAAGGGGATGTCGTTCCAGCGCTCGACGATCACGTTGCTCGACGTGCCGATGCCGAACGCCACCCGACCCGGTGCCGCGTCGGCGAGGGCCGCCACGCACTGGGCCATGGTCGCCGGGCCCCGGGTGAACGCCGGCACGATGGCGCTGCCCAGGCGGAGCGTCGGCGCCCAGACCGAGGCGAGCGCCAGCGGGGTGAACGCATCGGCGCCGTCGGCCTCGCTCGACCACACGTCGGTGTAGCCGAGGTCCGCCACCTCCCGGACCCAGTCGCCCTGCTCGTGGAGCGGGACCCCCATGAACGGGATGGTGATGCCGTAGCCGGTGTAGGTCACGAGTGCTCCTCCTGCGCCCGGGTGCCCGGCCGCTCCGGTTCCCAGAATCGCACGATCGTGGACTGGCTCGCCGAGGCCATGAGGGTGCCGTCCTGGGCGAACAGGTGGACCGTGCCGTGGCCGAAGCCGCTGGCGATCCCGTCCACCTGGATGTCGAGCAGGATCCACTCGGTGGGCACGATGCGCCGGACCCGAAGCGTGTTGTCGAGGCTGTTGCCCCCCGCGAAGGCGCCCAGGGCCTGGCCGATGCCGAAGGGGACGTAGTCGCCCAAGATGGCGAGGGTGGCGGCCGAGGGCTCGAGGAGGTCGGGGATGCGGGCCCACAGCGCCGAGCGACCGCCCACCGCCGGGCTCCCCTTCAGGTCCTCCCACGCCCGCGCGCTGGCCAGGCGCAGCTCGAGGCGGCTCATGATCGACTCCTCGCCCGGGATCCGCAGCGGACGGGGGTCGCAGTCCTCGGGCGCCGGCACGTCGAGCGGGGTCACGTAGGTGGCGTCGATGTCGAGCGGCCGCGAGCCGAGGGCGGCGTTGACCGTGAAGATCTCCCGGTCGGCGACGTGGCCGACCGCGCGCGCCTGGCTGCTCTGGCGCCCGCTGACCGCCACGTGCACGTCGATGTCGACCACGGCCGGTGGCTGCGCGTAGCTGAGGTACTGCGCGGTGGCCCACACCAGGGGCCGCTCGGTCGTGCCCTCCAGCGCAGCGATCGCCGCGCCGAGGCCGCACCCGCCGAAGAGGAAGCCACCTCCGGTCGAGAGGCCCGGGGTGACCGGCAGGTGCCAGCGGTAGGGGTTGTGCGAGGGCTCGAGCCCGAGGAACTGCCTGGCGTCCACGGCCGCCGACCCTACGACGTGGTCGGTAGGGTCCCGGCATGGACCTGGGGATCGAGGGCAGGAGGGCGGTGGTGCCCGCCGCATCGGCCGGGCTGGGCCTGGCCGCCGCGCAAGCGCTCGCGTCCGCCGGCGTGCACGTGGCGATCTGCGGGCGCGACGGCGACCGGGTGGCCGCCGCGGTCGAGGCGCTGGCGCCGGTCGCCGCCGGCGACCACGTGGGTCTGGTGGCGGACGTCGGCTCGACGGAGGGGGCCGGGTCGTTCGTGGTGCGAGCGGCCGAGGCGCTGGGCGGGGTCGACATCCTCGTGCCCAACGCCGGCGGCCCCCCGGCGGGCACGTTCGGCTCCACCCCCCTCGAGGCGTACCTGCCGGCCCTCGAGCTGAACCTCCTCTCCACCGTCGCCATGTGCCACGCCGCGGTGCCGGCGATGGTCGAGCAGGGCTGGGGGCGCGTGGTGGCCATCACGTCGGTGAGCGTCCGCCAACCGATCTCGAACCTGATCCTGTCGAACACGGCGCGCGCCGGCGCCACCGGGTTCCTGAAGACGCTCGCCACCGAGGTCGCCCGCCACGGCGTCACGGTGAACTCGGTGCAGCCGGGCCTCCACGCCACCGACCGCCTCGTCTCCCTGCACGGCGGCGACACCTCCGGCGTGGCGGCGTCGGTGCCGGCCGGGGTCATCGGGCGGCCCGAGGACTTCGGCGCGGTCGTGGCCTTCCTCGCGTCGGAGCACGCCCGCTTCCTCACCGGTGCCGCGGTCCCGGTCGACGGGGGCGCCTCCGGCGGCCTCCAGTAGCCCCCGCTAGGTTCCGGCGCCATGACCGTGCGCCACGTCGTCGTCTTCCGCTTCCACCCGGGCACCCCGGCCGATCGGGTGGAGGCGCTCCGATCGGAGCTCGTCGCCTTCAGCGCCGCGCTCGAGCCGGTGCTCACCTACGACGTGGGCGAGGACCTCGGCGTGAACGAAGCGTCGTGGGACTTCGCGGTCAGCGCCACGTTCGCCGATGTCGAGGGCTACCTCGCCTACCGCGACGATCCCGAGCACCAGCGCATCATCCGCGAGCTCGTCGCGCCGATCACGGCCGAGCGGGCGTCGGTGCAGCTCGCCATCTGAGCCCGACGGCGTCGCCCGTCTCGCCGTCGTACAGTCCGGCGCCATGACCGACACCCCCTGGCTCGGCGATGCCTGCTCCCTGGTCGACGCGTTCCGAAGCGGGGAGCGCTCCCCCACCGAGGAGCTCGAGGCCACCCTCACCGCGATCGAGCGGTCCGAGCTCAACGCGTTCGTGTTCGTCGACGAGGAGCGGGCCCGCGCGGCCGCGTCGGCGGCCGACGTCGCGCTCCCCTTCGGCGGGGTGCCGGTCGGCATCAAGTCGCTCGACACCGTGACCGGCTGGCCGAACACCGAGGAGTCGCTGGTGTTCGCCGACCGGATCGCCGATGGGACGAGCACCCACGTGACCCGGCTGCTCGAGCAGGGTGGCATCGTGCCGGTGGGCCAGACCCTCGCCTCGGAGTTCGGCGGCCTCAACGTCTCCACCAACCGGCTGCACGGCACGTGCCACAACCCCTGGCAGCAGGGCCGCACCGCCGGCGGGTCGTCGGGCGGCTCCTCCTCGGCGGTGGCCGGCGGGCTCGTGACGATCGCGACCGGCGGCGACGGCGGGGGATCGATCCGCATCCCGGCCGGGTTCTGCGGCCTCGTCGGCATGAAGGGCACGGCGGGACGGATCCCTCGAGGCCCCCAGACCCTCATCGCCCCGATGACCGTGGTGGTCGGCTGCCAGGCGCGGTCGGTGCGAGACGTGGCGCGCTGGTACGACGTGGCCTCGGGCTACGACGCCCGAGACCCCTACTCGCTCCCCCGCATCGACGGGTGGGAGCGCGACCTCGGGACCCGCGACCTGCGGGGCCTGCGCGTCGCGATCGCGCCCACCCTCGGCGCCGCTGTGGTCCGCGACGAGGTGCAGGAGCGGGTGGTGGCCGCGGCCGAGGCGCTCGCTCGCGACGTCGGGCTGCAGATCGTCGACCTCGACGTGCGGGTGCCGACGGTCGACACCGAGTGGGCGCTCGGCAACCTCTCGGGGCTGTTCGAGGACCTCCGCGGCCGCTGGCCGGCGTGCAAGGACGACCTCACGCCCTCGATCGCGTTCGGCCTCGAGTTCGCGGAAGCCGCGGTCTCGCTCGACACGGTGGCCAAGGGCGAGGCGAGCCGCACCGCCCTGAACGAGGCCATGGCGGGGCTCTTCGACGAGGTCGACTTGGTGATCTGCGCCACCAACCCCGACGTCGCGTTCCCCGCCGAGGTGCTGCACAACACCCGCGTGGGCGACCAGAGGGTGGGCCTGGGCAACAACGGCGCCCTCACGATCCCGGCCAACATCTGCGGCAACCCGTCGATCTCGGTGCCCGTCGAGCCGTTCTCGGGACTGCCCGTGGGCATGCAGATCATGGGCCGCCACCACGCCGACGCGCTGCTGCTCGACCTCGCCCTCGCCGTCGAGCGCACCCTGCCCTGGCCGCTCACCGCAGGCGGCGCCCCACGCTGAGCGTCCGACATGACGGAGGTGACGACGACGAGAGGCCCTCGGACCCTGGTCGGGGAACATCGAACACCTGTACGCTGTTGATCGAGATGGAGGTCACCATCCGCAGGAGCCCATCGGGCGCTTCGTTGTCAGACCCCCTGCGGAGAATGTCGCCATGGCACGACAGCTCACCCTCATCCCCGCCCGCAAGGCGTGGCAGCTCGACGAGAAGACCAAGCAGGTCGGCCGTCGGGGCATCGCCGAGGCTCGGGCGGCCCTGAACGCCCACCGTCCCGGCGACCCGACCCGCCGCACGGCCGCCTGAGGCCCTTGACCGCTCGGTCAAGTCTCGGTCTACGCTGCACCCATGCCTGAGGTCGTCATCGTCGATGCCGTGCGCACCCCCGTGGGGAAGCGCAACGGCGGTCTCTCCACCCTCCACCCTGCGGACACGCTCGGCGTGGTCCAGCAGGCCGTGCTCGAGCGCGCCGGCGTCGATCCGGCGGCCGTCGAGCAGGTCGTCGCCGGGTGCGTCAGCCAGATCGGCGAGCAGGCCTTCGACATCGGCCGCACGGCCTGGCTCGCGGCCGGGCTCCCCCAGTCGGTGGCGGCCACCACGGTGGACACCCAGTGCGGCTCGTCCCAGCAGGCCACCGGGCTGGCCAGCGCCCTGGTCGGTGGCGGCGTCGTGGACGTCGCCCTCGCGTGCGGGGTCGAGGCGATGAGCCGCGTGCCGATCGGCTCCAACGCCAAGGGCGACTACGGACGCCCCATCCCCAAGTCGTACTTCCCCCGCTACGAGTTCACCTCGCAGTTCGAGGGCGCCGAGCGCATCGCCGAGCGGTGGGGCATCACGCGCGACGACGCGGACGCCTTCGGGCTGCGCTCCCAGCAACTGGCCGCCCAGGCCTGGGCCGAGGACCGCTTCGGCACCCAGATCGTGCCCGTCGAGGCGCCCGACGTGGACGAGGAGGGCAAGCCCACCGGCACCACCCACGTCGTGGCTCGCGACGAGGGCCTGCGCGAGACCACCCTCGAGAAGCTCCAGAAGCTCAAGCCCGTGGCACGCGAAGACGGCGTGCACACCGCCGGCTCCTCCTCCCAGATCTCCGACGGCGCCGGCGCGGTGCTGATGATGTCGGCCGACAAGGCCGCCGAGCTCGGGCTCACCCCACGGGCGCGCGTGGTCGACACGTGCCTGGTCGGGGTCGATCCCGTCCTCATGCTCACCGGGCCGATCGACGCCACCCGTCGCCTCCTCGACCGCACCGGCCTGTCCATCGCCGACATCGACACGTTCGAGATCAACGAGGCGTTCGCCTCCGTCGTGCTCGCGTGGGCCAAGGAGCTCGACGTGCCGATGGAGCGGGTCAATCCCAACGGCGGGGCGATCGCCCTCGGCCACCCGCTCGGCGGCACCGGCGCCATCCTCGTCACCAAGGCGCTGCACGAGCTCGAGCGGACCGGCGGCCGCTACGGCTTGGTGTCGATGTGCTGCGGCGGCGGGCTCGGCACCGGCACCATCATCGAGCGGCTCTGAGCCCTCCCCCCTCGCGGCTCGCCCGGCCGCCGATCCTGACCCGTGCCGATCGGATGCCGCCGTGCGCGCTCGCCGCCTCTCGCTCCTCCCGCTCGCCGTCGGCCTCGTCGTCGGCGTGCCCGTCGCGTGCACGAGCCCGCGACCCCCGGTCGTCGCCCTCCCCAACGGTGGATCGGGGCTGAGCGCCCGCGTCGTCCACGTCGTCGACGGCGACACGGTCGACGTCGAGCTCGCCGGCGCCACCGAACGCGTCCGGCTGCTCGGGATCGATACCCCCGAGACGGTCAAGCCGGGCCACCCGATCGACTGCTTCGGCCCCGAGGCCTCCGCCCGCACCAAGGCGCTGCTGCCCGCGGGCACGGCGGTCGTCCTCCAGCGCGACACCGAGCCCCGTGACCGCTACGGCCGGCTGCTCGCCTACCTCTGGCGCCGCGACGACGGCCTGTTCGTCAACGGCTCGCTGGTCGACGACGGCTTCGCCGACACGTTGAGCATCGAGCCCAACGTCGCCCACCGCAGCGACCTCTCGGCCCGACGAGCGGCCGCGCGCGCCGAGGGCCGGGGCATGTGGGGCTCGTGCCCTCGACCGGGGTGACCGGCGATAGCGTTCGGCCGATGAGCGACCTGGCCGAACGCCTCGGGTACGGACCCGACGACCGCCTGGTCATCATCAGCGCCGACGGCCTCGGGCTCAGCCACGCAGCCAACGCCGGCGTGTACGAAGCGCTCCACGACGGGGTGGCCACCAGCGCCTCGCTGATGGTGCCCGCCCCCTGGGCGCGGGAAGCCGGCTCGCGCCACCGAGGCGAAGATGTCGGCGTCCACCTCACGCTCAACGCCGAGCACGACCGCTACCGCTGGGGCCCGATCACCCGAGCCCCGTCGCTCCTCGACGGCGACGGCGGGTTCCCCCGGACGCTCGAGGACCTGTGGGACCACGCCGACCTCGACGAGGTGCGCCGCGAGCTGCGCGCCCAGGTCGAGCGAGCCATCCTCTGGGGCTTCGACGTGACGCACCTCAGCTCCCACCTGGCCGCCCTCCAGCTGCGCCCCGAGTTCTTCGACGTCTACCTCGACCTGGCGATCGAGTTCCAGCTCCCGGTGCGCCTCGCCGACGCGTCGAGCGAGCGGGTGGTGGGGTTCCCGTTCCGGGCGCTCGCGGCCGAGGAGGGGGTGGTGTTCGCCGACCGCTTCGTCCACGTCGCCGAGGCGGGCAGCCGCCAGGCGATCGAGGCGGCGCTCGCCGAGCTGGCACCCGGCGTCACCGAGCTGCACGCCCGACCGGCGCTCGACACCCCCGAGCAGCGCGCCTTCGACGAGGGCTGGGCCCGGCGGGTCGACGACCACCACCTCCTGTGCTTCGACGCGAACCTGCCGACGCTCCTCCAGCGAGCCGGCGCCCGCCTCATCGGCTTCCGAGCGCTGCGCGCCGTGCAGCGTGGCGAGCGCTGAGGCTCGCTCAGGCGTCGACGCGAGCGAGGGCGCGTTCGCGCGCCGCCGTGAACGCCTCGCCCCGGGCCGCCGCGAGCACGTCGAGCAGCAGGCTGGTGGGGCCGCTCACCTTGGTCTGGCCGCGCATGAACGACGCGTTGGGGTCGACCTCGCCGCGCAGCTGGGCCAGCGCCCCCTTCGCCGTGTCGGTGAAGGTCACGTCCGCACCCTCCAGCGGGCCCGGCTCGTAGGTCACCGCCCCGCCCTCGACCACCGCGATCCAGCGGACCTCGCCGTCGGGGCCGCCGGTGATGGTGCGGCCGATCCGCCCGGCGCCACCGGCTGCGGCGAACGCCTCGGCGACCGGATCGGTCGGGTCGCTCGCCCAGGCGGCGGACGCGAAGGCGATCACGACGCGACCCCGGTGCGCAGCCCGGCGAACAGGTCGTCCTCGGGGAGCTCGGTGGGCACCCGGGCGTCGGCCAGCTGGTAGTCCTCCCAGGGGTAGGACGCCTCGATCACGTCGTCGGGGAGCCCGAACCAGAAGCGTTCGGCGGGATCGATCTGCGTGGCGTGGGCCCGCAGGGCGGCCGAACGCACCGGGTAGAACCCGCGGATGTCGATGCGGGTGGTGATCAGGTGGTCGTGCGACGGCCGATCGAACCACTTCTGGTCGAAGGGCGACTCGAGGCCGGCCGTGCCGAACGCCTCGTGCAGCGCCAGGAACCGGGCCCGGGCCCACGACGAGTAGTAGAGCTTCGATGGCGTCCAGGGCTCGCCGGCATCGGGGAACGCGTCGGGATCGCCCGCCGCCTCCCACGCGGGGAGCGAGATGTCGTGGACGCGCAGGTGGTCGGGGTGCGGGTACCCCGACTGCTCCTCGCCGTAGGTGAGGATCACGTGGGGGCGGACCCGGCGGATCACCTGCACGAGCCGCTCGACCGCCTCGTTGCGCGGCGCCCGGGCGAAGCAGCGCGGGTCGGCGTTCTCCGGGGAGTCCGGCATGCCGCTGTCGCGGTAGCCCAGCATCACCACCTCGGAGAACCCGATGATGGCCGCCGACGCATCGAGCTCGCGGCGGCGCACCGCCGGGAGCTCGGCTCGGACCTCGGGTCGATCCATCGCCGGGTTGATGATGTCGCCGGCCTCACCGCCCGTGCAGCACACGAGCGTGGCCGACACCCCCTCGGCCACGTAGCGGGCCACCGTGGACGCCCCCTTCGAGGCCTCGTCGTCGGGGTGGGCGTGCACGCTGAGCAGGCGGAGGTCCGAGGTCACGGCGCTGCACGGTATCGGCCCGCGGGCGCACCGGCGACCGCCTAGGGTGAGGGTCGAGGCACGGCGTGGAGCGGAGGTGACGTGGACCTGAGCGATCCGGAGACCTGGCGGTGGATCTGGCTCGTGCTGGCCGTGGTCTTCGCCGTCGGCGAGATCGCGGTGGCGGGCTCGTTCTTCCTGGCCCCGTTCGCCGTCGGCGCCGCGGTCGCGTCGGTCCTCGGCTTCGCCGGCCTCGACCTCGCTCCGCAGTGGCTCGCGTTCGTCGTCGTGTCCGGGGCCCTGCTCGCCGGGATGCGCCCGCTCGCCCACCGCCTCGACCAGTCGGGCCACGTCCCCGGCGTCGGCTCCAGCCGCCAGGTCGGCCAGTCCGCCCGAGTGCTCGAGGCCATCGACGGCCCCCACGACCAGGGCCTGGTCCTCTTCAGCGGCGAGCGCTGGCGAGCCGAGAGCGCCGATGGCTCGCCCATCCCCGTCGGCGCGACCGTCCTGATCACCGAGGTGCGCGGCACGCGGGTGATCGTCACCCCGACCACCGACGCCACCCCCGAACCCACCGCCTAGCCCGGAGCGATCCCCATGGTCTACGTCGCCGTCCTCGGCATCGTCGCCTTCTTCCTGTTCATCCTGGCCGTCAGCTCGATCAAGATCGTGCAGCCGTACCAGCGGGGCGTGAAGGAGCGGCTCGGCAAGTACCGCGAGACGCTCGACCCCGGCCTGCGCACGATCGTCCCCTTCGTCGACAAGATCCGCCTCGTCGACATGCGAGAGCAGGTGGTCGACGTGCCGCCGCAGGAGGTGATCACGTCCGACAACGTGGTCGTGTCGGTCGACGCCGTCGTCTACTACGAGCCCACCGATCCGCAGCGGCTCGTCTACAACATCGCCAACTTCATCCTCGCGGTCACCAAGCTGGCCCAGACCAACCTGCGCAACGTCATCGGCGACATGCAGCTCGACGAGGCGCTCACCAGTCGCGACAAGATCAACCTCGACCTGCGCCAGATCCTCGACGACGCCACCGACAAGTGGGGCGTGCGCGTGGTGCGCGTGGAGATCCAGCGGATCGACCCGCCGCCCGACGTCATGCACTCGATGCACGAGCAGATGAAGGCCGAGCGGACCCGTCGTGCCGTGGTCACCGAGGCGCAGGGCCGTCGGGAGGCGGCGATCACCACGGCCGAGGGCGAGAAGGAGGCCCGCATCCTCACCGCCGAGGGCCAGCGCCAGTCGCAGATCCTCCAGGCCCAGGGCGACGCCGAGGCCACCCGCCAGCTCGCCGAGGCCGAGCGGTTCCGCCAGCTGACCGTGGCCGAGGGCGAGGCCCGCGCCATCACCACGGTCTACGACGCCATCCACGCCGGCGATCCCTCGCCCGACCTCCTCGCCATCAAGTACCTCGAGGCGCTCGGCCGGATCGCCAACGGGCAGGCCACCAAGATCTTCCTGCCCGCCGACTTCGCGTCGGGCCTGGGCGGCCTCGGCGCCGTGGCGGAGCTGTTCCGCAGCGACGACGGTGGCGACGCCGGGCGCGGCGAGCGCGCCACGCGCGCCCGCGGCGACCTCGCCGAGCAGCTGGCCGAGTCCGAGCGCCAGCGCGCCGAGCTGGCCAGCAAGCCGGCCGGACCGGGGACGGTGCCGCCTCCGGCCGTCGACATCCCCGACGCACCATACGTGCCGCCGGCCGGGGCCTCCGGCACGGCCGGCGAGGGCGCCATGCTGCCGCCGCCCCCGCTGCCCCCGGCCTGAGGGCGCCCCGCACGCGAACGACCCGCCGGCACCCGGGTGGAGGGCGGCGGCGGGTCGCTCTGGTTCGTCGATCGCACGGGCTGCTCCCGCCGCATGGGTGGACGGGCCCGGTGGCGAGCGGGAGGGACGGGCGGGCGTCTCGCTCCCCAGCGCATCCGCGGTCCGTGATGGGAACGGGTGGCAGCGGTGGCGCGATCGGCGGGGTGGAGCTAGGCCTCGGGCGGAGGTGATCGCTCCAGGTGGTCCTTGGTCCTCACGGTGGTTCCGCACCTCCTCACGACTGCGAGCGAGTGGTTCTTCCCGTGCTGCCGGATGCCGCATCCGGACGCAGCCCCACCTTCCTCCTCGTGGCGGGGACCGTCAAGAGAACGGTCGTTCGTCGGTGCTTCGCGGCTCAGGCGTCGTCGTCGACGGGGTCGTCCGCCGCGTCCGCCCGCTCGGCGGCGAGGCGCGCCGCACGCGACCCGGGCGCCGGGCCCTCGATCTTGCTGGCTCGCGAGATGCCGTAGATCAAGAAGGCGATCACCAGGAGGTGGAGCGTCATCGTGGTCAGCAGGGCCACGATCGCCAGGGCCACGGCGGAGCCGATCCAGACGGTGCGTCGCTTCGGGTGCAGCGAATAGGCCACCGCCACCGCCACGACCACGATCGGGACGAGCAGGAAGACCCAGGCACGCGCCCCGTAGGCCTCGAAGATCGAGTGCGTCGGCGTCGCCTTCTCGTTGCGGTCGAGCTCCTCGGGCGTGGCGTACTTCTGGGTGGCCAGCAGCACGGCGATGATGACCGTGAGGGCGAACGAGTACAGGACCTGGCGACCGCCCGGCACCTGGTTGCGCTTGGTGAGGAAGTTGCCCTCGAGCGACTCGACGTCGACGGGCACGTCGCCGGGCCGGACGGGCCGGGTGCGAGCCGAGCGCTCGGCGGCGCGGCCCGCCTTGCTCTTGGGCGCCTCGACGGGCCCGGCCGACGCCCGGGTGCGGCGCTGCTCGGGCGCGGTGGCGGCCGCCTCGGTGCGCGCCTTCAGCGCATCGCGCTGCGCCCGGTTCTCCCGGGCTCGCTTCTGCTTGCTGGTGTCGCGCTTGTTGGCCACCGCCTCACGCTAGGAAACCGAGCGAGGACCGGGCCAGGTGGGCGGCGCAGGCGCGTGCTCGCGCGCCCACGCGTGCAGCACGATCCCGGAGGCGACCCCGGCGTTCAGCGACCGGGTGGACCCGTGTTGGCCGATGGCCACCACCTCGGCGCAGGCCGCGACCGCCTCCACCGACAGCCCGGGCCCCTCCTGGCCGAGCAGGAGGACGCAGGCCGGCGGCAAGGGCGACGCATCGAGGTCGCGTGCCCCCGGCACGTTGTCCACACCGACCACCGGGAGGCGGTGGCCCGCGGCCCACGCGGCGAGGTCGGCCACGTCCGGGTGGTGCTCGACGGGCAGGTACCGGTCGGTGGCCATCGCACCTCGGCGGTTCCACCGCCGCTCCCCCACGATGCGCACGCTCGCCACGTTGAACGCGTTGGCGTTGCGCACCACGGTGCCGATGTTGAGGTCGTGGCGCCAGTTCTCGACCGCGACGTGCACCGGGTGCCGACGGGCGTCCAGGTCGTCGACGATCGCGTCCTCTCGCCAATATCGGAACCGGTCCACCACGTTGCGACGATCACCGAGGGCGAGCAGCTCGGGGTCGAGGCGCAGGTCGTCGGGCCACGGCTCGGGATGGGGGCCGACGCCGACCGCACCGCTCGCCGCGGCGTCGGCGGCCACCGCCTGGAGGAGGCGGCCGAGCACCCCTTCGGCGTCCAGCTCCCCCGCGGCGAGCGCTTCGGCCCGGGCGCCACCGGCTGCGGCGGCCGCGAGGGCCCGGTGGCCGGCGGGGGCCACGACGAGCACCTGGCGGGGGAAGGCCCCGACGGTGGCGGCCGCGACGGCGACGACCTCGGGCCCATCGGGCGCCACGCCGATCGCGGGCGCGTCCACCGCCCGCCAGCGCACCGAGGGCTCGACGGGCCCGAGCGCGACCAGATCGATCCCGTGGGCGCGAGGGTCGGCCGCGAGCACCGTCAGCAGGGAGGCGAGCTCGCGCTCATCATCGAGCGCCACGGCGAGGACCCGGATCGGCACGATCGGCGACGGTAGGGCGTGGCCTACGGCTGCGCCCACAGCGCGAACGGCAGGACCAGGCCGGAGCCGGCCGATCGCAGCCCCTCGGCCACCACGGTCATGGTCCAGCCCGACCGCAGCTCGTCGTCGAACACGAGGCCGGGGCCGAGCGGGAGGGCCTCGCCGTCGGGGCGACCGAATGAGAAGGCGTCGAGGACGTTGGCAGCCTGGGTGGCCGAGTTGGCCATCTCGCGCTGGGGCGGCGCGTCGGGGCGCACCCGCCGGACCGCGTCGACCAGCTCGAGCCGACCGACCTCGGCGATCCGGGCGGCCAGGCCGCCCACGAGGAGGGGACGGGCGCGAGACGGGACCCACGTCGCCCAGGTCGGTCGACGGCCCCACTCCCACGCCTTGAGGGCGGCGGCGACGCCGCGCAGCAGCTCGTCGTCGGGCGGGGCGTCGGGCCGGGCCCACACCTCGGCGAGCAGGTCGGCCCAGCCCGGATCGGCACCCCGTGCCAGGGCGCGGCCGACCTCGGCGCGACGATCGGGTGCGATGTTGCCCCGTCGGCCCTCGAAGCGTGGCGGCCACTGCTTGCGCGGTTCGACGATGACGGGCCGGGATCGCAGCTCGGCGGCGGCCGCCGCCACGGCGTCGGCGCCGACCTCGAGCTCTGGCGGCCGCCCGGTGCAGCGGTCGCAGCGCCCGCAGTCCTCGGCTCCTCCGTCGTCGAGCTGCTCGCGCAGGAACCGCAGCCGGCAGCCCGCCGTGGACTGGTAGGCGCGCATCGCCGCCTGCTCGGCCGCCCGGGCCTGCGCCAGCGCCTCGAGGCGGGGCCCGTCGTGCGCCCAGGGCGCCGCGGTGCGGAACCAGGCGGAGCCGTCCCGGTCGACGGCGCCCTCCACGTCGAGCACCTTGAGCAGGGCCTCGAGCCGGCCGCGGGCCAGGTTCACCCGACCTTCGAGCGCGACGGTGGTGAGCGGCCCGTCGCGCTCGAGCACCTCGAGCACCTGGCGGACCACCGCCTCCGGGGGCATGGCGGTGCGGTCGAAGTAGGCCCAGATCCGCTCCTGGGCAGCGGTGGGGACGAGCACCACCTCGGCGGTCGCCCGGCCCCGCCCGGCCCGGCCGACCTGCTGGTAGTAGGCGATCGGCGACGACGGGGCGCCGAGGTGCACCACGTAGGCCAGCTCCGGGTTGTCGTAGCCCATGCCCAGCGCCGAGGTGGCCACGACGCACGACACCTCGCCGGCATCGAGCGCCGCCTCGATCCGCTCGCGCTCGACCGCCGGCGTGGAGCCGGTGTAGGAGACCGCTCGGACGCCGGCACCGGCGAGGTGCTCGGCGACGCGTTCGGCCTCGGCGACGGTCAGGCAGTAGACGAGCCCGGGCCCGGGCCGATCGGCGGCGAAGGCCGCCACCCACGCCAGCTGCTCGGCCGCGGTGGGGCGCTCGACGACGGCCAGGTGCAGGCTGGGCCGATCGAGCGAGCCCCGCAGCGCGGTGGTGCCCTCGCCGAGCTGCGCGACCACGTCGGCTTCGACCCGTCGGTTGGCCGTGGCGGTGGCGGCGAGCACGGGCGTCGCCGGGGCCAGCCCGTCGAGGACGGTGCGGATGCGGCGGTAGTCGGGCCGGAAGTCGTGCCCCCAGTCCGAGATGCAGTGCGCCTCGTCGACCACCAGCATCCCGATGCGCCCGGCGAGATCGGTCAGCACCTCGCGCCGGAACCGCACGCCGTTGAGCCGTTCGGGTGAGATGAGCAGCACGTCGACCTCGTCGGCGCGCAGGCGCGCCTCGATGTCGTCCCAGTCGTCGAGGTTCGCCGAGTTGAGCGTCGCCGCCCGGATCCCGGCCCGCTCGGCCGCCGCCACCTGGTTGCGCATCAGCGCCAGCAGGGGCGACACCACCAGCGTGGGCCCGGCGCCCTGCCGCCGGGCCAGCACGGTGGCGATCCAGTAGACCGCCGACTTCCCCCACCCCGTGGCCTGCACCAGCAGCACGCGCTCGCGCCGCTCGACCAGGGCCGCCACCGCGGCGAGCTGGTCGTCTCGGAGGATGGCACCCGGACCGGCGATCTCGAGGAGCACGGCGGCGGCCTCGGCGGCGAGGGCGTTGGTGACGGGAGCGGTGGAGGCCATGGCGCCCATCCTCCCACCCCCCTCTGACAGCGAAGCGGGCCGGCGGCGCGCGAGGCGTGGCGATCGCCACATCGCGTCTGATCCGGCGGGGCGGAGGGAACCCCAGGCCAACCCCCCACCCGAACCAGGAGATCGAACCATGGCAGGCAACGAGAACGGTGCGGAAGCCGGCATCAAGGGCGTCGTCGAGGGCGTGAAGGGCAAGGTCAAGGAGGCGGCGGGCGTCGTCACCGGCGACCGCGACCTCGAGCGCGAGGGCAAGGCCCAGCAGGACAAGGCCGACGCGCAGCGCGACGTGGCCCAGAAGGAGGCCGAGGCCGAGAAGGCCCGCGCCGAGGCCGAGGCACGCGAGGCGGAGCAGCGAGCCCACCAGGGCTGACGCGCTCCCCTCCCCGGTTGGGACGACCCGCAGGACCCCACCCTGCGGGTCGTTCCGCGCTCGGGCGGCGGCGCGGCCTCAGCGGAAGTCGCGAGAGCGAAGGTTCGCGTGGAGCGGGAGCAGCGAGAGCCGCTCCGCGATGACGTTGGTGGCGCCCTCGGCGGTCTCCAGCCGGCCCCGGATCAGCAGGGCCGGTGCGGTCTGCACCAGCCGCCGGTGGCGCACCCAGCAGCCCTTCGACACGATGACGTTGACCAGCCCGGTCTCGTCCTCGAGGTTCAAGAAGGTGGTGCCCGCCGCGGTGGCGGGACGCTGGCGGTGGGTGACCACGCCGCCGACGAGGACCCGGCTGCCATCGGGGCGAGCGGCCAGCTCGCCGGCGGGGACCACCCCGAGGCGAGCCAGCTCCTCGCGGACGAACCGGGTGGGGTGGCCGTCGGGAGCGACGCCGGTGGCCCACAGGTCGGCGCTGGCCACCGCGCGGGCGTCCATCCCCGGCAGCTCGGGCACGCTCGTGCCGGTCACGATCCCGGCCAGCTGGCGCGGCGAGCCCTGGGCCACGGCCCCCGCCGCCCAGATCGCCCGCCGCCGACCGTCGCCGGGGCCCCGGGCCGCCTCGGGGTCGGCGTCGAACGCGGCGAGGGCACCGGCGGTGGCCAGCGCCTCGAGGTGGGCGAGGGTGAGCGGCACCCGCCGGGCGAGGTCCTCGGCATCGGCGTAGGGCCGCCCGGCGTCGAGCTGCTCGGCCAGCTCGTCGCCGATGCCGCGCACCGACGACAGCCCGAGCCGCACGGCCACCCCACCGGCGCTCGTCGAGCACGGCTCGAGCACCGCTGACGCCGACGAGGCGGCGATGCAGGGCGTGCGCACCTCCACCCCGTGGCGGCGGGCGTCCTG
>JAGQSL010000091.1:0-3936 GCA_020439525.1 Acidimicrobiales bacterium
CCTCCGCCGGCGGGTCGGCGCGCACGTCGCTCGCCGCGTCGCCGCGGGACGCGTCGCCGTCGGCGGGGGTCAGGTCGAGCGGCTCGTCGACCCGCCCCAGCTCGGCGCGCAGCACGACGACATCGCTGCCGCTCAGCTCGGCGCCCGCCCAGGCGGCATCGATGTCGAAGCGCTGGCACTGCTCGAGCACCGCGGAGGGCGGCACGCCGAGCTCCGCCGCCAGATCCGAGACCTTCATCGCCCTGCCTCCACCGCCACGGATCGTTCGGAGATCGCGTGCTCGCCCATCTGCAGTCCTCCCCCGACGTCGCCCACCGGCGGCATCGAGGTGAGGCTAGTGCCCTCCCAGGGCGAGGTGGGGCCTCGGCCTGCGTGGCGCCGCGTCGCTACGATCGGCGGACCCGCCCACCGCTGCAGGAGCATCCATGGCGTTCAACCTGGCCGAGGTCAACGAGGCGGTCGCCGCCGCCAACCCCGAGCGGGCGGCCATCGTGTGGGGCGACCGCCGGTGGACCTACCGGGAGCTCACCGAGCGGAGCCGGCGCTTCGCCAACGCCCTGCTCGAGCGGGGCATCACCGTGCACCGCGAGCGTGACCAGCTCGCCGGCCACGAGTCGGGCCAGGACCAGGTGGCCCTGTACCTCCACAACGGCAACGAGTACCTCGAGGCCATGCTCGGCGCGTTCAAGGCTCGGTCGGCCCCGTTCAACGTCAACTACCGCTACGTCGCCGAGGAGCTGCGCTACCTGCTCGACAACGCCTCGGCGAAGGCCGTCGTGTACCACGCGTCGTTCGCACCCGTCCTCGCCGAGGTGCTCGCCGAGCTGCCCGACGTGGAGCTGCTCGTGCAGGTGGCCGACGGGTCCGGCCACGAGCTGCTGCCCGACGCGATCGACTACGAGGAGCTGCTGGCGGCGTCCTCCCCCGATCGCCCCGACGTCGCCTGGTCGCCCGACGACCTGTACATCCTCTACACCGGCGGCACCACGGGCATGCCCAAGGGGGTGCTCTGGCGCCAGCACGACATCTTCATCGCCGCCATGGGCGGTCGGCCCTTCGGCCAGGCCGAGGCGTTCCCCGACCTCGACGCCATCGTCGCGGCGTCGGCGAACGGCGGTGCGGCGATGATGACCGCCGCTCCGCTCATGCACGGCGCCGCGCAGTGGGCCACCTTCGTGGGGTTCACCAGCGGCAACACCGTGGTGTTCCCCGACGAGGTGACCAAGCTCGTGCCCGCCGACATCTGGCGCACCGTCGCCGAGCACAAGGTGCTCACGCTCCAGATCGTGGGCGACGCGATGGGTCGCCCCCTGGTCGACGAGCTCGACCGCACGAGCTACGACCTGTCCGGCCTGCTCGCGCTGGTGAGCGGCGGCGCGGCGCTCAGCTCCACCCTGAAGGACCGCTTCCTCGAGCACGTGCCCCACGCGATCGTGCTCGACGCGGTGGGCTCCTCGGAGACCGGTGCGCAGATGGGCCACACCTCCACCAAGGGCGCCACGGCCACCGGCACGTTCCAGCCCGGGCCGGAGACCTCGGTGGTCGACGCCGACCTCCGCCACGAGCTGCAGCCCGGCTCGCACGACGTGGGGTGGCTGGCCCAGCGCGGCCACGTGCCGCTCGGCTACCTCGGCGACGCCGCCAAGACGGCGGCCACGTTCCCCGTGATCGAGGGCGTCCGCTTCTCGGTGCCCGGCGACCGGGCCATCTGGCGTGAGGACGGGATCATCGAGCTGCTGGGCCGCGACTCGGTCACCATCAACTCCGGCGGCGAGAAGATCTTCGCCGAGGAGGTGGAGCAGGCGCTCGCTCACCACCCGGCCGTGTACGACGTGATCTGCGTGGGCCGCCCGAGCGAGCAGTGGGGCAACGAGGTGGTCGCCGTGGTGCAGGTCGCCGCCAACTGCAGCGTCACCGACGACGACCTCCTCGCCGAGGCGGCCAAGCACGTCGCCCGCTACAAGCTGCCGAAGGCGTTCGTGTACCGGCCCCAGCTGGTGCGCTCGCCGGCGGGCAAGGCCGACTACCGCTGGGCCCGGGAGCAGGCGCTCGACGGCTGACGCGGGCCGCCCGCTCGACGGCTACCGCAGCTCGTCGAGCCTCGCCATCACGCCGGGCGCCTCGGCCTCGATCGTGGTGTCGTCGCCGTGGCCGGTGTGCACCACCGTGGCCCCGGGCAGGGCCAGCAGGCGCTGGCTGATGCTCTTCAAGATGGTGGCCTCGTCCGAGAACGATCGGCCCGTCGCCCCCGGCCCACCGCGGAAGAGGGTGTCGCCCGAGAACAGGACGTCGGCCTCGTCATCGTGCAGGCAGCACCCGCCCGGGCTGTGGCCGGGCGTGTGGAGCACCCGCAGCCGCACCCCCGCCACGTGGATGTCCTGGCCGTCGCTCAGCGCGCCGTCGACCGGGCGGTCCGGGTTGACGACCTCCCACAGCATGGTGTCGTCGGGGTGCAGCCAGATCGGCGCGCCCACCCGCTCGGCGAGCTCCACCGCCGCGTTGATGTGGTCGTTGTGGCCGTGGGTGCAGGCGATGGCCACGACGCGCCGCCCGGCGACGGCGTCGGCGATCGGGGCGGCCTCGTGCGCGGCGTCGATGACCAGCACCTCGTCGTCGTCGCCCACCAGCCAGATGTTGTTGTCGACCTCGAAGTCCTCGCCGTCGATGGAGAAGGTGCCGTGGGTGATCACCCGCTCGATGCGCGCCGCCATCAGCCCGCGCTCCGATCGCCCAGGACCACGACCGAGCGCAGCACCTCGCCGCGCTCCATGCGGTGGAACGCGTCCTCCACCTGGTCGAGCGAGATGGTCTCGCTGATGAAGCGGTCGAGATCGAGGCGGCCCTGCAGGTACAGGTCGATCAGCATCGGGAAGTCCCGGCTCGGCAGGCAGTCGCCGTACCACGAGGGCTTCAGCGCGCCACCTCGGCCGAAGAAGTCGATCATCGGCAGATCGATGCGCATCTCGGGATCGGGCACGCCGACCTGGACCACCGTGCCGGCGAGGTCGCGAGCGTAGAAGCACTGCTCGAGGACCTTCGGGTTGCCGACCGCCTCGATGCAGACGTCGGCCCCGTTGCCGTCGGTCAGCTCCTGCACGGCAGCGACGGCGTCGACGCTCGAGGCGTCGACCGTGTGCGTGGCCCCGAACTGGGTGGCCAGCTCGAGCTTCCCGGGATCGAGGTCGACGGCGATGATCTTGGCGGCACCGGCCAGCCGGGCCCCGGCGATCGCCGCATCGCCGACCCCGCCGCACCCGAACACCGCCACCGAGTCGCCCCGGCCGACCTCGCCGGTGAACATGGCCGCCCCGAGCCCCGCCATCACCCCGCAGCCGAGCAGGCCGGCCGCCTCAGGACGAGCCGAGGGATCGACCTTGGTGGCCTGGCCGGCGGCGACGAGGGTCTTCTCGGCGAAGGCGCCGATGCCGAGCGCCGGCGACAGCTCGACGCCGTCGAGGGTCATCTTCTGGGTGGCGTTGTGCGTGCTGAAGCAGTACCACGGGCGACCGCGGCGACACGAGCGGCACTCGCCGCAGACGGCTCGCCAGTTCAGGATCACGAAGTCGCCCGGCACCAGGTCGGTGACGTCGGGGCCGACGGCCTCCACCGTGCCCGCCGCCTCGTGGCCGAGCAGGAACGGGAACTCGTCGTTGATCGCACCCTCGCGGTAGTGGAGGTCGGTGTGGCAGACGCCGCACGCGGCCACCGCGACGAGCACCTCACCGGGCCCCGGATCCGGGACCTCGATGATCTCGACGGAGACCGGTGCTCCCTTGGCGGTGGCGACGACGGCTCGGACCTGGTGGGCCATGGCGATCCCTTCGGCGGGCGGGCGCCGGCGGGGTCCGGCGCGCTGAGCGACCGTACCGCCCGGCTCAGGCGTCCGCTGGCGCCGCGCGAAGGCCCTCGATCCACGCCCACGCCGCGTCGACCTGG
>JAGQSL010000091.1:3976-12094 GCA_020439525.1 Acidimicrobiales bacterium
GCCCGCCGCTCCTCGCGCGACGCCTGCTTGGCGATCCGCGCCCGGGCGTCCTGCTCGCGGAAGCCCCGGTGGGCGACGAGCCGCGCGACCGCCACCTCGGGGTCGAGGTCGACCACGATGAGCCCGGCGAGGTCGTCTCGGCCGGACTCGACGAGGAGCGGCACGTCGAGCACGACGACGTCGTCGGTGCCGGCGCTCGCCGCGAGGCGGCGCTCGATCTCGGCGTGGACCGCCGGGTGCACGATGGCGCCGAGGTCGGCGAGCGCCGCCGGATCGGCGAACACGAGGTCGGCCACCGCGGCACGTCGCAGGGCGCCCTCCTCGTCGAGGATCTCCTCGCCGAACCGCTCGACCATGGCGGCCAGCACCGGCTGGCCCGGGGCCTGGAGCTCGCGGACGATCGCGTCGGCGTCCACCACCACCGCCCCGCGCTCGGCGAGCATCGACGACACCGTCGACTTGCCCGAGCCGATGCCCCCCGTGAGCCCGATCAGCAGCATCGGGCCACCGTAGCGGCGCCGGTCGCACCGCTCGGGAGCCTCGCCGACACCCTCGACGGGTCCTAGCCTGGCCCCGATGGCCATCGCCTCCGCCGACCCGAGCGCCGACGCCACGCCCCTCCGCCCGCCGGCGGGGGCGAGCGGCGCCGACGGCGAGCGCCGTCGGACGCGACGTCGAGGCCGAGCCGAGGCCGACGTGCGCGCCGACCAGGTGGCGCCGTTCCGCCCGGCGATCCTCGGCATCCGGGGCGGGACCACCGCGGTCTCCGTGGCGCTCACCAGCCAGGCCTTCGCCGACGGCGACGTCGCGGTCGTCGCCTGGTGCCTCGTCGTGGTCGCCTACAACGTCTTCCGCATCGTCCGCCCGGTGCGGTACGTGGACGACACGGCCAGCCTGTTCCGGGTCTTGGCCGAGGTGGCCTTCCACACCATCGCCGTGGCGGCCACCGGCTACTGGGACTCGCCGTTCATCTTCGCCCTGATCACCGCGGTGATGGTCGCCGGGTTCGCCCGCGGCTTCGCGTTCGCGCTCCGCGTCAGCATCTCCGCCTGCCTCGCCATCGGCCTCCCGTTCCTCCTCCAGGAGGGCTCGAGCGTGGAGAACGTCCGGCTCACGGCCCAGTGGACCGTCGAGCTGATGATGGTGGCGCTGATCGCGGGCTACGCCCGCCGCGTCACCGGAGAGGCCGATCGAGCCCACTCGCTGGCGCTCGACCGCCTCGGCCGCCTCGCCGACGCCAACACGCTCCTGTACTCGCTGCACCGGGTGGCCCAATCGCTCCCGGCGTCGCTCGACATGGAAGACGTGCTCGACACGACGATGGGCCGCCTCCGCGACCTGTTCGCGTTCGACGCCGCCGTGGTGCTGGTGCTCGACGAGACCGACGAGTCCTGGGTCGTGGCCCGCTGGGACGGCCCGCGCCCGGCCCCGTCGTATCGGACCTCTGAGCTGCCCGCGCCCCTGGTGGAGGCGCTCGCCGCCCGCCACCCGATCATGATCGGCGAGCTGCTCCACGCCGGCGGGGGCGTCTCGGCCGAGATGGTCTCGGGGCTCTACTCGGCGCTGCCCGCCCGCGAGGCCACCGTCGGGCTCATCGCCCTCGAGCACCGCCGGGCCGGGCACTTCGAGCTGCGCGACCAGGAGCTGCTGAACGGCTTCGTCGAGCCGGCCGCCCTCGCCATCGACAACGCCCGCTGGTTCGCCCGGCTGCGCACGGTGGGCGCCGACGAGGAACGGACCCGCATCGCCCGCGACCTCCACGACCGCATCGGCCAGTCGCTCGCCTACCTGGCCTTCGAGCTCGACCGGATCGTCAAGGCCGACGCCCACGGCAAGGCGGTCACCACCCAGCTCGAGCGGCTGCGCAACGACGTGCGGGGCGTGATCGGCGAGGTCCGCGACACGCTCTACGACCTGCGGACCGACGTCACCGACAGCAAGGACATGGCGGCCACGCTGCAGGAGTTCCTCGATCGGGTGGGGAGCCGCTCGGAGCTGAGCGTGAAGCTCGACCTCGACGCCACCGGCCGGCTGCCGCTCCTGCAGGAGCGCGAGCTGTGGCGCATCGCCCAGGAGGCGGTCACGAACGTGGAGCGCCACGCCCACGCCTCGCGGGTCACCGTCACGTGGCGCACCGATGGCGCCCGGGCGCTGCTCCTCGTGGCCGACGACGGCGTCGGGTTCCCCAGCGAGCGCGCCGGACGCCTCGACAGCTACGGCATCGTGGGCATGCGCGAGCGGGCGGCGAGCATCGGCGCCTCGCTCGACATCGCCGGCACCGCGGGCCAGGGCACGGTCGTGCGCTGCGAGGTCCGACCTGCCTGAGCGGCCGCGACGCGGGTCCGACCGGGAGGCCGCGCCCTGTGCGAGGATGGCGCTCGGAGGGGCCCGCCGGGGAGAGAGGACGCCATGGCCATCCGCTTGATGCTCGCCGACGACCACCGCATGCTCCGCGAGGGCCTGCGCCGGTCGCTCACCGACGAAGGGTTCGACGTCGTCGGCGAGGCGTCCGATGGCGACGAGGCCGTCCGGCTCGCCGACAGCATCCGCCCGGACGTGATCTTGATGGACGTCACCATGCCCGACGTCGACGGGGTCGAGGCCACGCGCCGCATCCACCAGCAGCACCCCGAGATCCGCGTCGTGATGCTGACCATGCACGCCGACCAGAGCGTGATCGCCGAGGCGCTGCGAGCCGGCGCCTCGGGCTACCTGGTGAAGGACTGCTCCACCGACGAGATCGCCGACGCGGTGCGCCTGGCCGCCAACGAGGAGTCGAGCCTTTCGCCGGAGCTGGCCACCGCCATGCTCGACGAGGTGCGCCGCCTCGACCCCGACTCCGTGGAGGACGATTCGGACCGGGTCGTCACCAAGCGCGAGGTCGAGGTGCTGCAGCTCATCGCCGACGGCTGCTCCACCCCGGAGGTGGCCGAGCGGCTCTACATCAGCCAGAAGACGGTGAAGAACCACCTGGCGTCGATCTACCACAAGCTCGACGCCCGGGACCGCACGCAGGCGGTGCTGCAGGCGGTCCGGATGGGCATCGTCCGGCTCAACTAGCCGCCGGACGCGGCGATGGGGCAGAGCCACGGCCCTGCCCCATCTGCGGTTCCCTCCACGCGAGCCGCGAGGGGGTGCGGCCTCAGGGGGCCGAGGTGGTGGGGCACGACGTGCCCAGCGTGTCGTTGTAGGCGGCCTCGATGCAGTCCCGGCTCTTGCCGAACCCGGCGTTGTTGCTCTTGCCGAAGAACGACACCGCGCTGAAGCACACGATGGCGATGAGGGCCATGAGCATGGCGTACTCGACGAGGCTCGCCCCCCGTTCGCTCCGGCGGGCACGTCCTCGCTTCGAGTTGGGATGGTGGCGCATCGGGCTCCTCCAAGGGGTGTGCCCCTCAGTCATCGGCACCGAGGGTGAGCTCCTGCATAGGCCGAGTGGCCCAACGTGACGTTCGACCGGGTGCTCAGGACGTCGGCGCGGCGGGGACGGCCACGAGCCACAGCCGTTCGCGATGCACGATGCGCCACCCGTTCGCCGGGTCCTCCAGCCAGTCGCCGAGGCCGCTGTCGCGGTCCCAGAGCACCGCCGTGGCGCCGGCCCGGTCGAGCACGGCTCCGTAGTCGCCGGCGGGGTCGATCAGGGTCGTGTAGTCGGCGATCACCGGCAGCGGGAACATGTCGACGCGATCGTCCATGTAGGTCTGGACCCGCTCGGGCCCGTAGCGGACCTCCAGGTAGTTGCCCACGAAGTCGCGACTGACGACGCGGTCGTCGCGATCGAGGAGCCCGTGGGAGCGCATCCACGCCGCCGACTCGACCGGGTAGTCGACCAGGTTCGTGTCGGGCCGGGAGAGGCCGATGCCGGCCACCACCACCGCGAGGGCGACCAGCGCCATCCGGATCGGCCGCAGCACCGGCAGGGTGGCCCGGGCGTCGATCGAGCCCAGGCCCCGAGCGGCGACCGCCATGGCCGGGACCATGATCAGGCTGGCCTGGACGATGTTGCGGGTGCTCTGCAGCGACAACCCGGCGAACAGCAGCACCGGCACCACGTTGCGCCAGCGCCGGCCGCGCAGGGCGATGAGCCCGACCGCGATGGCGAGCTGCACGGCGAAGAAGAGCTCGGAGGGCTCGCCCCAGGTGGGCGGCTGCCACTCCACGATCTGGGAGAACGCCTCGCGCCGTGACAGCAGCTGGAACGGGAAGGTGAGCAGGTCGATCCCCACCGGGCTCAGCACCCCGCCCAGGACCGTGCCGGCCGCGGCCCAGGCGAAGACCCGCAGCTCGAGGGTGGGCCGCTCTCGATCGAGGAGCCGACCGAGCCCGTAGGCGACGATCGCGGCCAGGCCGAGCGGGAACGAGCCGTGCACGTTCACCCAGAGCCACAGCATCGGCAGCATCCACCGGGGATCGAGGCGGCCCTCCAGCGCGAACAGCACGCCCACCAGGAACAGCAGGCTGAAGATGAGCGGCCGCTCGACCCACAGCCCCGAGCCGATGGCGATCACCGGGACGGCGATCGCCAAGCGGCCGACCAGGCCCTCGGCGGGCTCGGTGAGCTTCCAGACCAGCACGGCCAGCGCTGCGCTGATGGCGCCCACCAGGAGGCGGATGCCCACCAGGCCCACGGTCCGCTCGATCGCGGCGTAGATGACGCTGGCGCCCCAGCTCTGGACGGTCCAGGCGTGGCCGTGGGCGCTGAACGAGTAGGGGTCGACCCGGGGGATCGATCCCGAGTCGAGGATCAGGCGCCCGGTGGCCAGGTGGGTGAAGAAGCTGTTGTCGTGGAGCGAGTCGAGCCCGAACCGCAGCCCGACGATGGCGAGCAGCAGGCCCACGACCGACGAGATCGAGACGCCCGGCCCGACCGGTGCCTCCGGCGGCCCGGCGTGCTCGCCGTCGCGCTCCTCGGCGGCCGCCTCCGGCGTCGTCCGCTCGTCGATGGCGTCCACGGTGCCCAGCATGGTCGCCGGGTCAGAACGAACGGGTGATGTTGATGATGGCGGGCCCGATGACGACCACGAACAGCGCCGGGAACACGCAGAACACCATCGGGATCATCATCTTCACGGGCGCCTTCTGCGCCTTCTCCTGGGCGGCCTGGCGGCGCTTGATGCGCATCTCGTCGGCCTGGGCCCGCAGCACTCGGCCGATCGACACGCCGAAGGTGTCGGCCTGGAGGATCGCCAGCACGAACGAGCGCAGCTCGGCCACGTCGGTGCGCCGCTCCATGGCCCGCATGGCCTCGGCGCGGCTGGCACCGGCGCGCACCTCGCCCAGCATGCGGCCGAACTCCTGGGTGAGCGCACCCGGCACCGACCCGACGGTGCGGTCGAGCGCCTGCTCGAAGCCGAGGCCGGCCTCGACGCTGATGACCAGCAGGTCGAGCACGTCGGGGAGCATGGTGCGGATCTCGGTCTGGCGCTCCTCGACCCGGCGGTTGAGGATGGCGTCGGGGCCCACCACGAGCACGGCGCAGAGCAGGCCCGCCGTGAGCAGGCCGGTCATGCCGCTCATCTTCAGCACGCCGAAGACGAGGATCAGGGCGACCGGGGTGAGGGCGACACCGACGACCTTGATGGCGATGAACCGGTCGACGGCGTCGTGGGAGGTGTTGCCCGCCGCGGTGAGGCGGGCTCGGACCTTCGCGGTGTAGCCGTCGGGGGTGAAGCGCTTGCCGATGCCGACGAGCCGCTCGAGGACCGGGGCCACGGTGCGCTCGGACATCGGGCGCAGCAGCTCTTGGTCTCGGACGTTGTCGACCTCGTAGCCCTCGAGCTGGCGGAGCGAGGCGCGGACGGTGGCCTTCTCGTCGGCGGTCGAGGCCACCGTCCAGATGGCGAGGCCGACGGCGACGGCGAGCAGGGCGAGTGCGGGGACGAGCATCGCTTCCTCAGATCTCGATGTTGATGATCTTCTTCATCCAGGCGAACCCGATGAGACCGGACACGGTGGCGAGCAGCAGGAGCACGTGGCCGAGGCCGGTGCTGCCGAGCGGGCTCATGTACTCGGGGTTCGACATCCACATGAACGCCCCGAGGCCGATGGGCAGGAGGCCGAGGATGATCGCCGACATCTTCCCCTCGGCGGTGAGCCCGGCGATGTCGCGGCGCAGGCGCTCGCGGTGGATCATCGTGTCGGACACGGTGAGGAGCAGCTCGGAGAGGTTGCCGCCCACCTCCCGCTGGATGCGGATGGCCATGACGGCCCACGCGAAGTCCGGGCTGCCCATGCGCTCGGCCACCGAGTCCATGGCGTCTTCGACCTCGCGACCGAGGCGGGCCTCGGTGATCACCCGGCGCAGCTCCTGGCCCATCGGGTCGCCGACCTCCTTGGAGACGGCCTCGACGCCCTGGAGCAGCGAGTAGCCGGCTCGCAGCGAGCCCGAGAGCAGCTGGAGCGTGTCGGGCAGCTGGCCCTGGAACTTCTTCGACCGGCGAGCGGCCAGGAAGTTCACCGCCGCCGGGGGCAGCAGGAGGCTGAGCAGGGCGATGCCGAACCCGGCCACCAGGCCGCCGAGGGCGAACGAGAGCAGGGAGAGGAGCACGGCGCCGGCGGCGTAGAAGAACAGCGCCTCGGCGGCTCGCAGCGGCAGGTCGGCCCGCTCGAGGGCCCCCTCGACCTTGGTGAGGAAGCCCTGCCGTTCGGCGAACTCCTCCGTGAGCTCCACGGCCCGCTGGAGCAGGGCGGTCTGGGCCAGGGCGCCCTCGTTGTCGATGTCGGTGGCGACCGGTCCCTCGCTGTAGGGGCGCAGCACGGCGTTCAGGCTCTCGTCGGAGCTGGTGGCCAGCGAGCCCACGGCGTAGGCACCGAGGCCGAAGGCCAGGCCCACGAGCACGAGGGCCACGGCACCGCCGAGCTTGCCGCGCAGCCAGTCCGGCCCGAAGGGCTCCGGCGGCTTGATCACCTCGCCGGTGGCCGCGCCCTGGACCGAGGCGCCGGCCACGTAGGAGGCCTTGCGCTCGATGCTGCCCACGGCGACCGACAGGTCCACCTGGCCCTGGGTGGCCGATGACGCATAGGTGGCCACGTACTGGCTCTGGGTGGTGGCGGCGACATCGGTGATCGCCGAGCGCACCGCATCGCCGGAGGTGGCCATGCGGGTGGCGCCGCCGGTGCGGTCCATGATCATCTGGAACGCGGCCGAGTCGGTGCCGCCCGCGTGGTCGAGCTCGACCGCGAAGAACGCCGCACCCGAGTTGATCACCGAGGCCCGCGCCGCCTCGGCCGACGAGGTCGACGCCTCGTCGGTGCTGTCGGTCACGACGACGATGTTGGGCTGCAGGTCGGGACGGTCCTCGAAGAGGGTCGCCGCCTTGCGGATGCCGTCCCAGAGGGCGGCCTTGCCGTCCTCGGGGGCGACCATGTCGTCGAGGGCGCCGTCGAGCTGGTCCTGGTTGTCGGTGAACCCGGTCTCCACGACCGCCGCATCGCTGAACGACACGATCGCCGCCTCGTCGCCCGATGGCAGGCGGCTGAAGACGTCCTTCATGCCCTTCTTGACGTCGGTGAGCACGCCGTCCTTCTCCATCGACGACGACAGGTCGACCACGTAGACGGTGGCCAGGCCCTGGTCGGTCTTCTGGAGCGGCGTCAGGTCGACGCCCTTGATGAGGGCCCCGTCCTCGCGGATGGTGAGCTGGCTCAGATCATCGGGCTCGCCGGTGTAGAGGAACGTGACGTCGACCGCCTTGCGCTCGGTCGCGTCGACGGAGCGCACGGCGAGCATGTCGTCGTTGGCCTGGCCCCCCGCGGCGAGCGGCGCGACGAGGACGGCTGCGCCGGCGGCCAGCGCCGACGCGGCGAGGGCGATGCGGCTGCGGCGGCGCATCACCAGTTCCCCTGGCCACGCTTGGCGAACGCCTCGGGCTGGAACACCTCGGGGCCGAGGCGGATGCCCTGGTCCTGCAGCTTCTCGGCGAACTTGGGGCGCACGCCGGTGGCCTTGAGGTGGCCGCGGTAGCGCCCGTGCTCGTCGACGCCCATGCCGAAGTCGAACAGGAACACGTCCTGGAGCGTGATGACGTCGCCCTCCATGCCCTGGATCTCGGTGATGTGGGTGATGCGGCGGGTGCCGTCGCGGAGGCGGGTCAGCTGCACGATGCAGTCGATGGCGGA
>JAGQSL010000091.1:12109-15196 GCA_020439525.1 Acidimicrobiales bacterium
CGGATGGCCCGCACCGGCAGGTCGAAGCCCGCCATCAGCACCAGCGTCTCGAGGCGGGAGAGCGTGTCTCGGGGGGTGTTGGCGTGGATGGTGGTGAGCGACCCGTCGTGGCCGGTGTTCATGGCCTGGAGCATGTCGAGCGCCTCGCCGGCACGGCACTCCCCCACCACGATGCGGTCGGGCCGCATGCGGAGGGTGTTCTTGACGAGGTCGCGGATGGTGATCTGGCCCTTGCCCTCGATGTTCGGGGGCCGGGCCTCCAGCGCCAGGACGTGGTCCTGGTGGAGCTGGAGCTCCTTCGCATCTTCCACCGTGACGATGCGCTCGTCTGCGGGGATGAAGGAGGAGAGGACGTTGAGGGTGGTGGTCTTGCCGGTGCCGGTACCGCCCGAGACCAAGATGTTCAGCTTGCCGACCACCATGGCCTGCAGGAAGCGGGCCGAGGCGGCGTTCAGGGTGCCGAACCGGATCAGGTCGTCGATCTGGTAGGGGTCGGCGGAGAACTTCCGGATGGTGAGGAACGGGCCGCCGATCGCGAGCGGGTGGATCACCGCGTTGACGCGGGAGCCGTCGGGCAGGCGGGCGTCGCAGAGGGGCTGGGCCTCGTCGATGCGGCGGCCCACCTGGCCCACGATCTTGTCGATGATGCGCCGCAGGTGGGTCTCGTCCACGAAGCTGGCCTGGGTCTTCTCGACCTTGCCCGAGCGCTCCACGTAGACCGAGTTCGGGCCGTTGACCATGACCTCGGAGATGTCGGGGTCCTTCAGCAGCCGGTCGATGGGCCCGTAGCCCAAGATGTCGTCGGAGACGTCCTGGATCAGCTGGGCCTTGTCGGCGGCGGAGAGCGGGGCCCGCTCCTGGGCGAGCGCCGACTGCAGCTGCTCCTGCACGCGCCGGCGCAGGTCGTCCTCCGACAGGCGCTTGTCGTAGAGGATCGGGCCCAGCTCGTCGATGAGGTGGTGGTGGATCTTCTGGCGCAGGTCGTCGAGGACCGGGTCGCGTCGGTTGCTCAGCCCCGTGGGCGTCGAGCCGTTGACGGCGGGCGCCGACCCGTTGCTTCCCTGCTGTTCGTGGAGGCGCTTGTAGAGGGACACACGGACCTATCGGCGCTGACTCCCCATCGTTGAGCCATCTGACCCATCCCGGGGCGAGCTCGCCGAGGGTGGCCGGGGCGACCACCGCACGTGGCCCCGAACGGCAAGAGGGCGCAGGCCGGAAGACCGGCGCTGCGCCCTCGGGTGCGGTGCGGAGGAGGTGCGAGGCGGCGCGCTAGCGCCAGCCCTTCTTCTTGGTCTCGGCCTTCTGCGGGGCGAACCGGTCGGCGAGCTGCTCGAGGCTCTTGGCGATCGAGCTGCGCGGGGCGTCGAGCACCACGGGCGTGCCCTTGTTGACCGACTGCGGCACCACCACGTCGGAGGGGATCAGCGCGTCGGCCTTCACCTGGAGGGTGCGCTCCACCTCGCCCACCTCGAGCTTCACCTTGGAGTTGGCCCGGTTCAAGATCAGGTGGATCTTGTTCATCGGCGTGTTCAGCAGTCGCAGGGTCTGGAGCCCGATCTTCACGTTCTTGATGTTCGGGATGTCCATGCCGGCCACGAGGAGCACGTCGTCGCTCTCCTCGATCAGGCCGAGCACCACGTCGTTGAAGTACGCCGGCGTGTCGACCACCACGAAGCTGCAGAAGCTGCGCAGCAGCTGGATGATCCGGTTCATCTGCTCGGCGCCGATCTGGTCGGCGAACGCCGGCTCGAGCGGGGCGGGCAGGACCTTGAGGCCCGAGGCCTGGTGGGTGGCGAGCAGGCTCTCGAGGAAGCCCTGGTCGAGCCGCTCGAACGAGCCCACGGCGTCGACGATCGTGTGCTGCGGGGCGAGCTTCAGCATCACGGCGATGTCGCCGAACTGGAGGTCGGCATCCACGAGCGCCACCGGGCCCTCGGCCCGCTGGGCCAGCAGGACGCCCAGGTTGGCGGCGAGCACCGACTTGCCGGCGCCACCCTTGGTGGAGAAGACGGTGATCACGCGCCCCGGCGTGGCCGGATCGGCATCGGTGGTGGCGGACGGGGCGATGGTGGCCACCCCACCGATGGGTGCCATCGACTGGAGGCTCTGGCCGACGCGACGGACCGCCTCGTTGAGCTGGCCGGTGTCGACCGGGGCGCCGAGCACGTCGCGGACCCCCGAGCGCATGGCCCGCTGGAAGACCTCGGTGCTCAGGTCCTCGGCGATGAGGATGGCGCCGATGTCGGGCCGGCGGGCGAGCATCCCCTCAGCGCCGGTGACGCCGGGGACGAGTGCGCACGAGGGGCCGAGCACGAGCAGGAACGGCTGGGTGTAGCGCTCCTCGACCCCGTCGAGGCTCTCGAGGGGCACCGCCCGCTCGCCCAGCTGCATCGCCAGGCGAGAGCGGACCGAGGGATCGGCCTCCACCACCACGATCGGCGTTGCGGCATCGGAGGTGGGGAAGGTGGTCATGGCCCTCGGTGCTTGGGTGGTTCCGCTGATCGGCGGATCTTCCGCCCAAAGGTACTCGCTCATGGCTGGTGTCCGAACCTGGAGGGAGGGATGGAGAGACGCACGTGAGGGACGGTCGTTCGCAGGTGCTGGCGCCGGTCAGTCGGTGGCGCGAGCGCCCTCGGGGCCGTAGGGCGTCAGCTGGCCCGGGTCCTCGGCGGGCAGCGGGCTCAGGTCGACATCACCGGTCGGCTTGGGCTCGTAGTCCTTCGACACCAGGCTGAAGTAGATGTTGCCCGAGGGCACCGATGCGAGGATCTGGGTGGCCTCGACCGGCAGGATCAGGGTGATCTGCGTCGAGCCGCCCGTCGCCGGCGCTGCCGTCGTGCCGTCGGCGCTCGCCGTCGCGTCCTTCAGCGACGTGGTGCCCACGAAGAGCACCTGGGCCTTCTGGTAGAGGTACCGGGCCTGCGAGCCCGAGACGGTCTGAGCGCCGCCCGAGGCGTCGTCGGGCGAACCGCCGGCCGTGGTGTTCGCCGACACCTCGGAGAAGCGCTGCACGAGGACGTTGACGTAGTCGCCGGGGGCAATGAGCCCCGCCACCGCGTTGTCGGGACCGACCGACACCGTGAAGGT
>JAGQSL010000091.1:15275-15556 GCA_020439525.1 Acidimicrobiales bacterium
ACCACCTGGTTGGCCACGAGGTCGCTCTTGGCCACCTGGCCGGCGATGTCGTCGAGGCTCTCGATGGCGTTCGCCGGCTTGAACTTGCGCGGGATGCTCTCCTCGACGATCGACGCCTGGGCGATGTTGCCCGGCGTGCCCCGCGAGATCGGCTGCTTCACCAGGTAGACCTTGACGCGCTCGGCGTCGCTGTAGGCCTGGTCCTGGATCCCGCCGACGTACTGCCACACCAGGAACGAGGCGAGCGCCCCGATGGCGATGGCGGCGATGAGGATGAGTGT
>JAGQSL010000091.1:15595-15801 GCA_020439525.1 Acidimicrobiales bacterium
GGAGCGCTGGCGACGCTTCCCTGTCGGCCGCAGGGATCGCCGCCACAAGGGTTTCCGGGTGATTTCTGGTCCGAGCGACCCATGCGGCGAGGGCCGCCCGGACGCGCCGGTGCCCCGCCGAAGCGGGGCACCGGTGGGATCAGCGGGCGGCCGAGGTCAGGCCTCGGTGGCCTCCGCCTCGGCGGCCGGGGCCTCGCCCTCGCCGG
>JAGQSL010000472.1 GCA_020439525.1 Acidimicrobiales bacterium
GCCCGATCGCCGACCGCGACCCGCGCACGGGCGACGGCCGCCTCGACCTGCGCGTCGAGGTCGAGGCGCCGGGCCGGGGGCCCTCGGGGTGGTCCGTCCGTGCTCGGCTCGACGGGCCCGACGGCGCGTTCGAGGCCGCCGGAGCGGTCCGCTGGGAGCACCCGACCGACACCCTGGTGAACTGGCTGGTGTTCGACGGCCGCCACGTCGACCTCGCCATCGACGTGCCCGGGGCCTCGCCCTGGAGCGCCGAGGCGCCCACCCTCCACCAGCTGGTCGTGGAGCTGGTCGACGACGCCGGGGCGGTGGTCGACGACGCCGAGCTCGCCGTGGGCTTCCGCCGGGTCGAGGTGGTGGGCTACGAGCTGCTGGTCAACGGGGAGCCGGTGCTCATCAAGGGCGTGAACCGCCACGACCACGATCCGCGGCGGGCCAAGGCCGTCACGCCCGAGTCGATCGAGGCGGACCTGGTGCTGATGAAGCAGCACAACCTCAACGCCGTGCGCACCTCGCACTACCCCAACGATCCGTACCTCTACGAGTGCGCGGACCGCCTGGGCCTCTACGTGGTGGGGGAGGCGAACCTCGAGGCGCACGCCTACCTGCGCTCGCTCACCAAGGACCCGCGCTGGGCGAGCGCCATCCTGGAGCGGATCGTGCGGATGGCCCGCCGCGACGTGGCCCACCCGTCGATCGTGGTCTGGTCGCTCGGCAACGAGAGCGGGATCTCGCCCGTGCTCCACGCCGCCGCGGCCTGGCTGCGCGCCTTCGACCCCACCCGGCCCGTGCAGTACGAGGGCGTGGTGGGCGAGCACCTCTTCGGCGACCTCGCCGCCGGCACGATCTCCGAGATGGGCGAGCTGCTCGCTCGCCCGGCGCCGGAGTCCGACCTGATCGTGCCGATGTACCCGTCGGTGGACGACCTGGTGGCGTGGGCCACGAGGGCGCCCGGCCCCGATCGGCCCCTGATCATGTGCGAGTACCTCCACGCCATGGAGAACTCGGGCGGGGGGCTCGTGGCGTACTGGGACGCCATCCGCACGCACGCCGGCCTCCAGGGCGGGTTCATCTGGGACTGGGTCGACCAAGCGCTGTGGCAGCGGCTCCCCGACGGCACCGAGCGCCTCGCCTACGGCGGCGACTTCGGCGACGTGCCCAACGACGGGCCGTTCTGCTGCAACGGGCTCGTGGACGCGCACCGCGTGCCCCACCCGTCGCTCCTGGAGCTGGCGGCGGTGATCGCCCCGGTGCGGATCTCGGCGGTCGACGCCGGGCGGGGCCGGTTGCGGGTGACCAACGAGCACGACGTCGTGGACCTCGCCTGGCTGCGGCCCACCTGGGTGGTGGAGGTCGACGGCGTGGTCGTGGCCGACGGCGAGCTCGACCCGCTCGACCTGGCGCCCGGCGCCTCGGCCGAGGTGCGCGTCCCGGTGCCCCCGCTGGTGCTCGGCCCCGGCGAGCGCGCCCACCTCACGCTGGCGTTCGCCACGATCGGCGAGCAGCCGTGGGCGCCGGCCGGCCACGTGGTGGCCCGCCAGCAGGTGCTGGTGGCGGCCGAGCCCGGTCGGTCGATCGCGCCGGGCCCGGTGTCGGGCGGACCGGACCTCGACGCCCTGGAACCGGTCCTGTCGTTGTGGCGGGCGCCGATCGACAACGAGGCGTTCGGGCCGGTGCTCGCCCCGCACGCCGATCGCTGGGAGCGGCTCGGCCTGCGCACCCCCGCCGCCCTCGCCCCGCTCGAGACCACCGTGGTCCTCGACGGCGACGGCGCCCAGGTGGTGGCCCACGCGGTGGACGTGCCGGCCGAGCTCGACGACCTCGCCCGGGTGGGGGTGCGCCTGCACCTCGGGCCGGGCGTGCACTCGGTGGAGTGGTTGGGGGACGGGCCCCACGAGGGGTACTCGGACCGCCGGGCCTCCACCCGCGTCGGGCGGTGGACCACGGCGGTGGACGAGTGGTCGGTGCCCTACGTGCACCCCCAGGCCAGCGGGAACCGCACCGGGGTGCGCTGGCTCCGGTTCCTCGACGGCGCCGGGCGCCCGCTCCTGGTGGTCGACCAGCTCGACGGCCTCGACGTGACCGTCAGCCGGTGGACCGACGAGGAGGTGGCCGATGCCGCGCACCTCGAGGACCTCCCGGTGCGCGACGACTGCTACGTGTGGCTCGACGCCCGCCACCGCGGCGTGGGGTCCGGCGCGGTCGGACCCGACACCGCCCCCGACCATCGGGTGGGCCCCGGCCCCTACCGATGGTCGTACCGCCTGCGCGGAGAGTGACCAACGCCCCTGGGGCGTGACGGTCGAGGCGATCACGCTGGGAGGCGTGAGGGAGACCGCTGCAGGCCGCGCCGTGGGCGCCGATGCCGGCGAGCCGCCGGTGGAGCGGCTCCTGCCGGCCGACCTGATGATGCTCTGGCCCGAGGACCGGGGCTGGCCCGAGGACATGGGCGCCGTGGCGATCCTCGACCC
>JAGQSL010000092.1:0-5647 GCA_020439525.1 Acidimicrobiales bacterium
AGGTGCGCGAGGCGCTCGACGCCGGGGCCGACGCCCTGCTGCTCGACAACATGTCGCCCGACGAGGTGCGTGCCGCGGTGGCGGTGGCCGAGGAGCACGCCGCCGCCACGGGGACCCGCCGGGCGCTCCTCGAGGTGTCGGGCGGCATCACGCTCGAGACGGTCCGCGCCTACGCCACCACCGGGGCCGACGTGGTGTCGTCCGGATCGCTCACCAACTCGGCGCCGGTGCTCGACATCGGCCTCGACATCGACGCCCGCCCCGCGTGAGCGACCACCACCTCGCCCAGGTCAACGTCGGGACGCTGCACCACCCGCTCGACGCCCCCGAGACGGCCGAGTTCGTCGAGGCGCTCGGGCCGATCAACGCGCTGGCCGAGGCCGCGCCCGGCTTCGTGTGGCGCCTCACCGACGACGAGGGCGGGTCGTCGAGCTACGTGGCCCTGCCCGCCGACGACCCGCTGCTGATCGTCAACCTGTCGGTGTGGACCGACCTCGCGTCGCTCAAGGCCTTCATGTACGACACCGACCACGTCGCCTACCTCCGCCGCCGGGGCGAGTGGTTCGCCCGGGTGGCCGAGGTCACGAGCGCGTGCTGGTGGGTCCCGGCCGGCACGGTGCCCGAGGTCGACGACGCCTACGCCCGTCTGCTCCACCTGCGCGCCGCGGGCCCCTCAGCGCGGGCGTGGACGCTCGCTCGCCCCGTCGACCCGCCCACCTGAGCCCACCCACCGGCGGCGACCCCAGCGGATCGCCTCCTGGGCGCCGAACACCACGGTGGCGAGCAGGAACGGCTCGATCAGCAGCCGGTACCGGGCGTTCTCGTTGATCTCCAGCACCGAGCCGACCACCGTGACCCACGCGCACGTGAGCCCGACCGCCGCCCACGCACCGTGCCCCGCCCGGCGATCCCCGCCGCCGGTGCGCCGCCGTCGGGGCACGAGCAGGCGGATGCGCGCCGCGCCGATCGCCACGGCGGCCAGGGTGGCGAGCAGCATGGCGGGTACCAGCTCGATGCCGCCGTGGTCGAGCACCCGGAGCGCGCCGAACTCGGTGGTGGCCACCGGGTCGAGCTGCACCTGGGCGTAGAGCGGGGTCCAGCGGTAGGCCGTCTGCAGGCCGCGCAGCTCGTCCGCGTTCTCGGTGAACACGATGGGCAGGGCGGGTTCGAAGAGCATCTGGGCACCCTCGAGCTGGGCGGCCGCGAAGCGCCCGGGGTGGGCCTTGGCGTAGGCGATGCCGTCGGCGCCCTGCACCCGGTACACCTCGAGCATGCACTCGTCGTCCATGTTCGGGTAGCCGCCGTAGCGACGGACCGTCTCGGTGAGCACCGGCACGTCGGGGCGGGTGCGGCGGCACGGCTCGACCCCGTCCGCGTAGGTGTCGTAGCCCCAGAACACCGGGCGTCCGAAGATCGGCGACACGGTGCCGTCGCGCTGGAGCTCGGCCACCTGCTCGTCGGAGGCGGCGGCGCCCGCGATCTTCGAGATGCTCGGCCCGGCGAACGACGTGAGCCCGGTGACGTCGAACAGCACCGCGTTCTTGGCCACGAGCGCCAGCACGAGCAGCAGCGGCGCGCCCACGAGGGCGGCGACCCGGCGCGGCTCGGCTCGGGGGTGGCGCAGCGCGAGCACGCCGGCGAGCACGAGGGCCAGCCAGAGGGGGTGGAAGATCGTCCGGGTGAGGGCCGCGGCGGTGGCGAGGCTGGCGACCCACGCCAGGTCGCGCCCCAACCCGCTCGCCACGTAGCGACCCGTCTTCAGCGCCAGGGCGGCGAGCAGCAGGATCGTGGGCTGGTCGTAGGACGCGATGAGCTCGAGGGCGACGAGCGCCGGGTTGGTGACCACCAGGGCGAGGGCGACGAAGGTGGCCGGACGTCCGAGGCCGAGCAGGCGGAAGAGGCGGCCGAGCACGACGGCGAGCGCGACGCCCATCGCCAGGTTGGTGACGAGGAAGGTCCCGGCGGTCGACAGCGGCGACACCTTCAGCGCCAGGCCCACGAACCCGGCGTAGAGCGGCGGCTGGGTGTGCAGGTACCAGAGGGTCTCGGCGAGGCGGTCCTGGAGGAGCGTGAGGTCGGGCATCTGGGGCCCGAACCACAGGAACCGGTCGTCCATCCGCAGCCCGAGGCCCACGACGAGCACCAGCCGCGCCACCGCCCAGATCGCCACCGCGGCGAGGTCGTCGCGGTGCGCATCCGCCCAGCGCCGAGCCCGGTGAGGCGCGGGCTCGGCCGGCGGATCGTCCTGGTCCGCGGCCGGGTCCGTCACGGCGGGCCACCCTACGCGTCGGTTGGGCGCGCGCTCGGTCGAAGGGGCAGGCTGACCCGATGCTGCTGGCCATCGACATCGGCAACACGCAGACCGTCATCGGCCTCTTCGACGATGGCGACGATGCCGCCGACGCCACCCCCGCCGAGGCCGGCCTGCTCGACCACTGGCGGATCGCCACCAACGCCGAGCGCACCTCCGACGAGCACGCCCTCGTCGTGCAGGAGTTCCTGGGGTTCCACGGGTTCTCGTTCGACGACGACATCGACGGCATCGCCATCTCGTCGGTGGTGCCCCGGGCCACCGCGGCCTTCCGGGAGATGACCGAGAAGTACTTCGGGTTCCGACCGGTGGTGATCGAGCCGGGCGTGAAGACGGGCCTCCCCATCCTCACCGACAACCCCCGCGAGGTCGGGGCCGACCGCATCGCCAACGCGGTGGCGGCCATGGACCTCTACGGCGGGCCGGCCGTGGTCATCGACTTCGGCACGGCCACCACCTACGACGCCATCTCGGCCAAGGGCGAGTACCTGGGCGGCGTGATCGCCCCCGGGATCGAGATCAGCCTCGACGCCCTCTACACCCGGGCGGCGGCGCTGCGGCGCGTCGAGCTGGTCGAGCCCCGCAACGTGATCGGGCGCACCACCGTGGAGTCGATCCAGTCGGGGGCGGTCTTCGGGTTCGCCGGCCAGGTCGACGGCATCTGCCGCCGCCTGCGCGACGAGCTGGGCGACCCCACCGTCGTGGCCACCGGCGGGCTCGCCACCCTGATCGCGCCGTACACGTCCACGATCCAGCGCGTCGAGCCCTGGCTCACCCTCCACGGCCTCCGCGTCGTCTTCGACCGCAACTCGTAGGGCGGTGCGGTCGAGCGGATGGCCATGGCGGCGCGCCCGTCCTGCTGTTACTGCCATTCGGATGGTCATCGATGGTCGCCACGTCAGGCTGATACATTTGAGTATCTTTGCTGGATGACGAACGTCCGTTCGCCTACGCTGCTCCCATGGCGGCGACCACGACGGCAGAGCTGAAGCGCAGCGCACTGGGGATGGCGGCTGCGCTGGATCCCTCGACGATGTCGGGCGAGGCGGCGGCCCAGGGGGTGGCCGAGCTCGCGCTGGCGGAGAAGGCGATCGCCACGGCGCGGATGTTCCTGGCGGTGCGCGTGGCGCAGACCGACGCATGGCGGGGCCAGGGGTTCGCGTCGCCGGCCGACTGGCTGGCCGCCAAGGCGGGGATCTCCGTGACCGAGGCCGGCCGGCAGCTGGGCACCGCGAAGCGGGCTGATCGGCTGCCGCGGACCAAGGAGGCGATGCGTCGCGGGAAGCTCTCACCCACCCAGGCCGACGCCGTCACCGACGCAGCGTCCGTCGACCCCGATGCGGAGGACGAGCTGCTCGACGCGGCCGCCAACGACACCACGAAGGGCCTGCGCGACCTGGCGGGCCGTCGGAAGGCGGCGGCGACCTCGTCGCGGGAGCGAGATGAGCGCATCCGGCGCCACCGGTCGCTGCGGCGGGGGACCGATGCCGAGGGCGCCTTCTGGGCTCGCCTCTACGGGCCCGGCAGCTCGGCCGCCGCGTTCGAGGAGCTGATCAAGCCCTTCGAGGAACTGGTCTTCCGCCAGCACCGCGCCGCCGGCATCTCGTCCACGTTCGAGAACCGCTCGTTCGACGCGTTCTTCGCCATGCTCGCGTTCCTCCGCCACGCCGAGGCCAGGGGGCCCGGCGGGAAGGCTGCAGCGGGGGAGGAGCCGCCGCCGTCGGCGCCATGCGTGGCGCCCGACCGGTCCATGGCTTCCGACCCTCCCGACCCTCCGGGTCCGGCCGACCCGCCCGCCCCGGAGGCCCAGGCCCCGCCGATGCCGCCGCACGAGGACGCCCCCTCGGGGCACCAGGCCGAGCGAGCGCCCCATGCCGCGCCGATGTGGCGGCCACCGTGGGCACCGGAGGAGCCGGTGCCGTTGCCGGGGAAGCTGCCCGGGGGGAGCAACGTCAAGGTCATCGTGCGGGTCGACCACGCCGCCCTGCTCCGGGGGTGCACGGTGGCGGGCGAGACGTGCGAGATCGCCGGGGTGGGCCCGATCCCGGTCGAGGCCGTCCGCCAGATCCTTCGTGACGACGCCTTCCTCGCCGTCGTCGTGCGCCGGGGCCGCGACGTCGTCACCGTCGCCCACCACGGGCGCGGGCTCAACGCCCACCAGCGCACCGCGCTCGAAGCTGGCGACCTGCGCTGCACGAACGCCAGCTGCAACCGCACCGTGGCCATGGAGGTCGACCACCGCGTCCCGTGGGCGGTCGATCCCATCACCGAGCTCCACAACCAGGACCTCGTGTGCTCCGGGTGCCATCGGCTCAAGACCCACCACGGGCACGCCTTCGAGTCCGGGACCGGACGGCGACGCCTCCTGCCGCCCGACGACCCCGACCACCCCGGCCGGCAGGTGGAACGCGGTCCGCTCGCCGGGCGCGGCGGTGGTGGTCCTTCGTCGATGACCGACACCGAGGTCGATGCCCTCGAGGCGAGGATCGCCGCGGACCTCGCCCGCAAGGGCCGGCCCGTCCCCGAGCGCTTGGCGGGGCGCGGCGGCCGGTCCTCCCGCCCCGACCAGCGGCGACCATCGCGATGTTGACGTCGGCCTCGTCGTCGCTCCGAGGTGGTCGAGGCGACCGAAGCGGTTGGGCCGTGCGGGGTGGGAGCGGGCAGGCTGGAGCGGTGACGACCCGACACCGCGTGCCCTACCGCTTCGATCCCGACGCCACCGCCGCCGGGATCAAGCAGGCGTGGGACCACCTGGAGGCGGGCGCCGAGACGGGCGAGCAGGTCACCGTCGCCGGCCGGCTGATGCTGCGCCGGGTGCAGGGCAAGCTGGCGTTCGGCCAGCTCGCCGATGCCACCGGGCGCATCCAGCTCTTCGCCACGGTGAACGACACGCCCGACTTCGAGGGCTTCGGTGCCCTCTCGCTCGGCGACTGGATCGGCGTGCGCGGCGAGGTGATGGTCACCCGCAAGGGCGAGCTCAGCATCAAGGTGCTCGAGTGGACCGTGCTGGCCGAGACCCGCCGGCCCTTCCCCGACAAGTGGCACGGCATCACCGACCCCGACACCCGCTACCGCCAGCGCTACGTCGACCTCTGGGTCACCGACGAGGCCCGCCAGACCCTCGCCCTGCGCTCCAAGCTGGTGAGCCTCACCCGGCGCTGGCTCGAGGACCGGGGCTTCTTGGAGGTCGAGACGCCGGCGCTGCACCCCGTGCCCGGCGGCGCGCTCGCCCGGCCCTTCACCACGTTCCACAACGCGCTCGACCAGGAGATGTTCCTGCGGATCGCGCCGGAGCTGTACCTGAAGCGCCTCGTGGTGGGCGGCTTCGAGCGGGTG
>JAGQSL010000092.1:5719-12146 GCA_020439525.1 Acidimicrobiales bacterium
TCACGATGCTCGAGCTCTACCAGGCCTACGCCGACTGGACCGACATCATGGAGCTGGTCGAGCAGCTCGTCTCGTACCTCGCCGAGGAGCTCACCGGCTCCACCACCGTCACCTACCAGGGCCGCGAGATCGACCTGGCCGCTCCGTGGCGGCGGGCGACGATGGTGTCGCTCATCGAGGAGCAGATCGGGCGGGCGGTCGACCTCGCCACGCCCGTCGACGAGCTGCGAGCCCTCTGCGACGAGCACGGCGTCGAGTGGAAGGACGCCTACGGCCCCGGCAAGCTCCTGCTCGAGCTGTACGAGAAGACCGCCGAGGCCGCCCAGTGGCAGCCCGTGTTCGTCACCGAGTACCCGATCGAGGTGTCGCCCCTCGCTCGCCCGCACCGCGAGCTGCCGGGGATGACCGAGCGCTTCGAGTGCATCGTGGCGGGTCGCGAGCTGTGCAACGCGTTCAGCGAGCTCCTCGACCCCGACGAGCAGCGGGCCCGCTTCGAGGACCAGGTCCGCGAGCGCGACAGCGGCGACGAGGAGGCCATGGCGGTCGACGAGGACTACCTCCGGGCGCTCGAGTACGGCCTGCCGCCCACCGGCGGCCTCGGCATCGGCATCGACCGCCTCGTGATGCTGCTCACCGACTCGGCCACGATCCGCGACGTGGTGCTGTTCCCGACCCTCCGCCCCGAGCAGGACCTCGCGCCTGGCACGATGGAGGACGACGCCGGGCCCGAGGGCTCGTAGCGTCGAGCGAGCCGGGGAGGAGCGCAGATGCGGGTGCTGGTCACGGGCATGGGCGGCGAGCTCGGCACGCGCGTCACCAACCTGCTCGAAGCAGACGACGCGGTCACCGACATCTTGGGGATGGACCTGTTCCCGCCCCGCCGTCGCATCTTCCGCAGCGAGTTCCACCGGGTCGAGCCCGGCGATCGGCGCAAGGCCGTGCACCTCGTGCGCGACTTCGACCCCGAGGTCGTCCTGCACGTCGGCATCTTCGAGCCGCACTCGCGCACCAGCCCCACCGAAGCCCGGTTGGGCACGGCCGCCTCCGCGGTGTCCGTGCTGGGGGCGGCGGCGAGCTGCCCGTCGCTGCAGGCCATCGTGGTGCGCTCGGGCATCGAGGTCTACGGCCGCCGCCGCGGCGCGCCCACCCGTCCCGACGAGACGATCGAGCCGGCGCCCACCTCCCCCTTCGGTCGCTCCCTCGCCCACGTCGAGCAGGTTGCGGCGGAGGCCGGCCAGGTGGCCGGGGTGCCGGTCACGGCCGTGCGCCTGGGCCCGATCGTGGGCCCGAGCATCCCGAGCCCGCTGGGGCGCTACTTGCGCCTACCGGCGGTGGCGGTCGATCCGCTGTCCGAGCTTCCCTTCAGCCTCTTGCACCAGGAGGACGCGTGCCAGGCGATGGTGGCTGCCGCCAGCGTCGGCCACGACGGTCCGCTCAACGTGGTCGGCGCCGGCGCCGTCACCGCCACCCAGGCGGTGCTGATGGGACGCCGCATCCCGGTGCCGGTGATGGGCCCGGGCTGGCGCCTGGCGGCCGCCGCCGCCGAGCTCCTCGGCGCGCCGCTCCCGCCCCACAGCCAGGAGCTGCTCACCCGCGGGTGCACCGCCGATGGCGCCCTCGCCCGCACCGTGCTCGGCATCGAGCCCCGCACCACCCACGAGGTCGTGGCCCAGCTCTACCGCTGGGACGAGGTCGACCACGAGCTGGGGGCGGCGGCCGGAGCCCACGCGTGAGCCTCGACGCCGTGCGCCGGGGCATCCCGGGCGCCACCCTGGCGGTGCAGCTCGGGCGGCGGGCCCGCGGCACCTACGCCGTCGACGAGTGGGGCCTCGACCCCGACCTCGTCGCCATCGCCGACCCCGTGCTCGGCTTGCGCTGGGAGCTGGCGGTCGAGGGCGCCGATCGCCTGCCCACGGTGGGCGGTGCGGTCCTGGTCTTCAACCGACGCTTCGGCGTGAGCGAGCCGTGGGTGCTGGCTCGGGGCATCCGCCGGGCCACCGGGCGCTTCGTGCGCACCGTGGGCGTCCCCGACCTCGCCCCGGTCGGCCCGCTGCTGCGCCGCTTCGGTGGCGTGCTCGACCGGCCCGACGAGATCGCCGGCCTGCTCCGGGCCGGCCAGCTCGTCGGCCTGCCGATGTCGCGCGACGTGCGGTCGCGCGAGCGCGTCGGCGGCCTCGACGTCGCCCGCCTCGAGGCCGCCATCGAGACCGACCGGCCGGTGGTCCCCGTCGCCATGGTCGGTCGCGAGCTCGGCCGCTCCTGGCGGATCGTGGTGGGGTCGCCCGTGCCCTACGACGCGGAGGGCGGGCCGCTCGCCGCCGCCGAGCTCGCCGAGGCCACCCGCAGCGAGGTCCAGGCGCTCCTCGACGAGTCGCTGCCGACCTCGTGGTGGTTCTGACCCCCTCGCTCCGGCTGACCGTCGCCGCCCTCGCCGCCCTCCTCGTCGGGGGGACGGGCGGCTGCTCGTGGGCGCGCGACGACGACGCGGCCGGCCGCCCCGACCCGGAGCCGACGGCGGTCGCGGCCCCGGGCGACGATTGGCCGACGGCCACCGCGGCGCAGGCCGGCCTCGACCCGCGGGTGCTCGAGGAGGTGGCCGGGCACGCGCGGCTGCAGGGCGCCGATTGCTTCCTCGTGGCGCGCGACGGGCGGGTCGTGGTCGACGACGCGTGGGGCGGCGATCCCGACGACCCCCACGAGGTCTTCTCGGTCACCAAGTCGATCGCCAGCACCCTCGTCGGCATCGCCGTGCACGACGGCGACCTCGAGCTCGACGACCGGGTGAGCGAGCACGTGGCGGCCTGGGACGAGCCCGAGCACCGCGACATCACGGTGCGCCAGCTCCTGGCGATGACCTCGGGCCTCGAGCGGCCCGACTCGGACTACCTCGACCTGGCGTCCAGCGAGGACCGCACGGCGACGGCGCTCGCCCTCCCCGCCGTGGCCGAACCGGGGACCGTCTGGGCCTACAGCAACGGCGCGGTGCAGGTGCTCGACGCCGTGCTGCACGAGGCGACGGGGACGCCGACCGCGACCTTCGCCCGCACCCGGCTGTTCGCGCCCCTCGGGATGGACCGCACCGACCTCCACATCGACCGCGCCGGCAACGCCACGCTCGCGTTCGGGGCCACCACCACCTGCCGCGACCTGGCGCGCCTGGGCGAGCTGGTGCTGCGGGGCGGCCGCTGGGGCGAGCAGGCCATCGTCGACCCCGACTGGTTCGACGAGGCCCTCCGCTCGTCGAGTCCGCTCAACGAGGGGTACGGCCTGCTCTGGTGGCTCAACCGCGAGGGGCGGCGCCTCGCCTCGGCGCTCGCCGTGTCCACCGATGCCGACGAGGTCGTGGCCACCGGTCGGGAGGTGCCGGGCGCGCCCGAGGACCTGGTGTGGGCGCTCGGCTTGGGCGACCAGATCCTCCAGGTGCACCCGGGGACGGGGACGATCGTCGTGCGCATCGGCCGGGGCCAGGCGCTGGGCGAACCGAACCGCTTCGACCAGCGCGCCACGGCGAAGGTCGTCACCGAGGGCGTCGTGGACTAGCCGCCAGCCCCCTCGACGGGGGTAGCGTCGGACGATGCCCTCCGTGCAGGTCGCCGACGGGACCCGGATCGCGTACAAGCTCGCCGGTCGGGCCGACGGCGAGCCGCTGCTGCTGGTGCACGGGCTCGGCGCCGACGCCCGCGGCTGGATCATGCAGCAGCGCACCCTCGGCCGCCGCTACCGGCTCGTCATGGTCGACAACCGGGGGGTGGGCCGCTCCGATCGCCCGGCGGGGCCCTACGACCTCGAGGTCATGGCCGCCGACGCGGTGGCCGCGCTCGACCACGCCGGCTACGGGTCGGCCCACGTGGTGGGGGCGTCGATGGGCGGCATCCTCAGCCAGATCATCGGGGTCCGCCATCCCGAGCGCGTCCGCTCGCTCACCCTGGCCTGCACGGCCTGCCGCCACTTCGGCTGGCGCCGCGAGCTGCTGGCCGAGTGGGCCGACCAAGCCCAGGCCTACGGGATGCGCGAGTTCGTCCGCCGCAACCTCAAGTGGATGGTAGGGCCCCGGTCGCTGCGCCGCACCTGGCCGGCGATGGCGGTGCTCGGGCCGCTGGCGTTCAACGTGCCCGCCGCGTCGTTCGTCGCCCAGATCCAGGCGATCTTGTCGATCGAGGACTCGCTGCGCGTCGAGCTGGCCGAGATCGCGGTCCCGACGCTCGTGCTCTGCGGCAGCCAGGACGTGCTCACCACCCAGGGCGACAGCGAGGAGATCGCGTCGCTCGTGCCGGGCGCCGAGCTCGCGGTCGTGCGGGGCGGCGCCCACCTGTTCATGGTGGAGCACGCCGCCACGTTCAACCGCACCGTGCGCGAGTTCCTCGACCGCACCAGTTCGCCGGCCGCCCGCTTCGGCGTGGAGGAACCCGCCCTCGCCTGAGCGCCACCGGGTGGCGCGTCACTCGATCCCGTGGTCGAGCGCGTAGCGGATGAGCTCCTGGCGGCGGCTCAGGTGCAGCTTGCCCAAGATGTTGCGCACGTGGTTCTCCACCGTCTTCTCGGCGATGAAGAGCTGCTCGCCCACCTCCTTGTAGGAGTGGCCGCGCGCCACGTGCTGGAGCACCTCGCGCTCGCGCTCGGAGAGGGCCTGGGTACCGCCGGCGCCCCGGTGCATGCGCCGGAACTCGCCGAGGACCAGGGCGGCGAGGCTGGGGCTGAACACCGGTTCGCCCTGGGCGGCGCGGTAGAGGTTGCGGCGCAGGTCGTCGACCGACGTGGACTTCACCAGGTACCCCACGGCCCCGGCCGCCACCGCGTCGAGCAGGTCGCGCTCGGCCTCCGACACGGTCAGCATCACGATCGGCACGTCCGCCCCGCACTCGCGCGCCACCCGGATCCCGCCCCCCTCGGGCATGTGCAGGTCGCACACCACCAGGTCGGGCTTCTCGCGGCGGATCACCTTGATGGCGCTTGCCGCGTCGCCGGCCTCGCCGATCACGGCGAACGCCTCGCCGAGGTCGGCGCGCAGCCCCGACCGCCAGATCTGGTGGTCATCGGCCACCACCACCCGGACCGCACGCACGCCCACCGCTCCAGTCTGCCCCGTCGGCGACCCCGGTACCCTCCCCCCGATGCGCTTCGCCGTGATCCTGAACGAGGGCGCCGGATCGGTGGGCGAGCTCGACGAGGAGCGGACCCGGATCGTCGATGCCTTCGCGGCGCAGGGCCACGACGCCGAGGTGCACGCGGCCGCCCCCGCCGATCTGCCCGAGGTCGTCCGGCGGTGCTGGGCGGCCGACCCGCACCCGCGGGCCGTGGTGGTGGCGGGGGGCGATGGCACCGTGAGCTGCGCCGCGGGCGCCGCGGCCGGCACCGACGTGGTGCTCGGCGTGCTCCCGCTCGGCACGTTCAACCACTTCGCCAAGGACCTGGGGATGCCCACCGACCTGGCCGAGGCGGCGGCGGCGCTGGCCGCCGCCGAGGTGGGGCGCGTCGACGTGGGCGAGGTCAACGGCCGGGTGTTCGTCAACAACAGCGTGCTCGGGCTGTACCCCGACCTGGTGGCCATCCGCGACGAGCTGCGCGACCGGCACGGCTGGGGGAAGGTGCGGGCGGTGCCGGTGGCTGCGCTGCACGTGCTGCGCCGGTTCCCCGTCCGTCGCCTCGACCTCCACGGCCCGGGCTACCGCCGCGATCGGGTCCGCACCCCGCTGCTGTTCGTCGGCAACGGGGTGTTCGAGGCCGACGGGGCTGGGACGCCGGCGCGCGCCGCGATGGCCGACGGCGTGCTCGGCGTGGCGGTGTCGCGTGCCGTGTCGCGCCTGGGGCTGCTGCGCTCGTTGGTGCGCGGCCTGGCGCGAGGGAGCGAGGCGGTCGACGACGTGGAGGAGGTCGCGGTGCGCGAGCTCGAGGTCCGCCTCCACGCCCGGCGCGTGCGGGTGGCCCTCGACGGCGAGGTCGACGAGCTGGCGGTGCCGCTGCGCTACCGGGTGCGCCCCGGTGCGCTGCAGGTCCTGGTCCCGCCGCCGGAGCTCAGGAGCTAAGCGCGTCCTTCAGGCGGGCCAGGGCGTCGAGGTCGAAGGGGTCGCCCGACATCACGATCACGTGCTCGGCGCCGACCTCGGCGTACGCCTCGGCCGAGTCGACCTCGTCCGCGCTGATGCACACCGTGCGCTCGACGGCCTTCGGGTCGCGACCGACCTTCTCGCACCACTCGTCGAGGATGGCGTTCTTGGCCGCCCAGCTCTCGGGCGGGCCGAAGCTGTTCCACGCGTCGGCGTGCTCGGCCACCAGCCGCAGCGTGACCTTCTCGCCGCTGCCGCCGACGAGGATGGGCAGCGACCCGACCGGCCCGGGGGTGAGCTTGCCCAGCCGCGCCTTGATGCGGGGCAGGTCGTCGCGGAGCTGGTGCAGGCGGCCGATGGCGGTGCCGAACTCGTAGCCGTAC
>JAGQSL010000010.1 GCA_020439525.1 Acidimicrobiales bacterium
GATGCCGAACGGCGGCTTCTTGCGGCTGGTGTTGAGGACGTTGGCGAAGTTGGTGAACATGCCCTGGGCCGTCTCGGGCCGGAGGAACACCTCGGCACCCGATCCCTCGACCGGTCCGGCGTAGGTCTTGAACATCAGGTTGAACTGGCGGGCCTCGGTGAAGCTGTCGCGCTTGCCGCAGTTCGGGCACTGGTTCGGGTCGTCGAGCTTGTCGAGGCGGAACCGCTCCTTGCAGTTCTTGCAGTCGACGAGCGGGTCGGTGAAGTTCGCCAGGTGGCCCGAGGCCTCCCACACGGCGGGCGGCGAGAGGATGGCGGCGTCGAGGCCGAGCACGTCGTGGCGCATCTGCACCATCGAGCGCCACCAGGCGTCCTTCACGTTGCGGAGCATCAGCACCCCGATGGGCCCGTAGTCGTAGGTGCTGCGGAATCCGCCGTAGATCTCCGAGCTGGGGAACACGAAGCCGCGGCGCTTCGTGAGGTTGACGACCTTGTCGAACAGTTCGGGATCGGGGGCAGCGTCAGGCATAGGGGTCCGAGGTTAGCGACGCCCCCACCCCTCGCCCGAAGGCCTTCCCGCCCTGCCCCGGAGGCGCTCGCTAGGGTTCGGCCGTGACCGCGATCGGCTATCCGAGAGACCCCACGGCCGTCGTCGGCCGTCGCATCCTGGCCTACGGCATCGACCTGGTGATCGCCTTCGCCGTGGTCGGTGCGCTGCTCGTGCCGTTCTGGAACGACCACGCGGTCCGGCGCGACTCGGCCACCTTCTCGTGCCCCGAGTCGTCCACCTCCTTCGAGCCCGGCGGGTCGAGCTCGAACTTCTGCTTCGACCTGGGCGACGAGGTCGTGTACCTCCCCGAGGAGCAGGCCAACCAGCTCACGGAGCGGTTCTACGGCGTCTGGGCGCTGGTCAGCCTGGTGAACCTGGTGGTCCTCCAGGGCCTCACCGGGGCGTCGGTCGGCAAGCTGCTCACCGGCCTGCGCGTCGTCCGCAGCGACGGGCGCACCGCCCACATCGGCTGGGCCGCCCTGCGCTGGATCGTGCTCATCGTGGACTCGTTCTGCTGCTTCCTCCCCGGCGCCGTCCTCGTGTTCTCCACCAAGGGCCACCGACGCCTCGGCGACATGGCGGCCTCGACGTTCGTCGTGTCGCGGCGCGACGTGGGCCAGCCCGTGGTGGTCCCCGGCGTCACCGGCCCCCAGTACGCCGACCCCTCGGCGTGGAGCGGTGCGGCCGCCCCGGGGTGGGCTCCGCCGCCCGCCGGGCCGGGCTGGGGCGCTCCCGTGCCGCCGTCGGCACCGGCCCCCACCGGCGACGGCCCCACGTGGGACGAGGCCCGCAACACCTACATCCAGTACGACCGCAACAACGGCCAGTGGGTGCAGTGGGACGACGGGGCCAACGCGTGGAAGCCCATCGACACCTGAGCGGCGCGGCTACTCGAGCACGCCCACCGAGCGCAGCCGGCGCTCCAGGTGGTGCTCCATGACGCGCGTGGCGAGCTGATCGACCTCGTGGGTGGCCGGCGAGGCCGGCTCGGCGAGCGCGCTCGCCAACCGGCCGCCCAGGATGTCCTGGAGGAGGCGCACCGCCTCGGGCGAGAGCCGGGTGCCGCGCCGGTGGTCCGCGCAGAGCAGGCCGCCCTCGATCGGATCGAACGACACGAGGTCGTCGGCACGCTCGCAGTGGACGCAGTGCTCGACCAGCGGGCGGAAGCCCTCGAGCGCCAGCGCCTTCCAGTGCAGGCCGGCGACCACCAGGGCGCTGTTGCGCTGCTCGAGCGCTCGCAGGGCGCCGAGCAGCATCCGGTAGAGGTCGGGGTTGGGCTCGCGCTCGAGCGACAGCTGGTCGGCGGCTTCGAGCATGGTGACCGCCCGCGTCAGGCGATCGAGGTCCTCGCGGATGGCCTTGAAGTGGTCGGCCGTCTCGGCCTGGGTGACGATGTCGAGCTCACGGCCCTCGTAGAGCTGCAGGGCGACGTGGCTCGTGGGCTCGAGGCGCGCCCCGAACTTCGACTTGGTCTTGCGCACGCCCTTGGCCACGGCGCGCACCTTGCCGTGGCGCTCGGTGAGGAACGTGACGATCCGGTCGGCCTCGCCGAGCTTGTGGGTCCGCAGCACGATCCCGTGGTCTCGGTAGAGCGACACGGCGCCGCGACCGCCCTACGACGACACCTTGCCGAAGCGGCGCTCGCGCGACTGGTACTCGCGGATGGCGTCGGCCAGGTGCTGCTTGCGGAAGTCGGGCCAGAGCACGTCGGTGAACACCAGCTCGCTGTAGGCGTTCTGCCAGAGCAGGTAGTTCGAGATCCGGAACTCGCCCGACGTGCGCACCACCACCTCGGGGTCGGGCATCGTCGGGTCGTAGAGGCGGGCCCGGATCGCCTTCTCGTCGATCTTGTCGGGCTTGACGCCGTCGGCCACCAGCTGCTTCACGGCATCGATGATCTCGGCCCGACCGCCGTAGTTGAAGGCGATGGTGAACGTGAGCCCGGTGTTGTGGCGCGTCAGGTCCTCGGCCCAGAGGATGCGGCCCATCACGCCCCGGGGCACCCGCCAGTCGCGCCGACCGATGAACTGGATGCGCACGTTGCGCGAGTGCAGGTCCTCGGCGTGGCGCTCGAGGATCCCCTTGTTGAAGCCCATCAGGTAGCGGACCTCGTCGGGCGGCCGCTTCCAGTTCTCGGTGCTGAACGCGTACACGGTGAACCAGTCGAGGCCCAGCTCGATGGCCCCGTCGAGGGTGTCGAACAGCGCCTCCTCCCCCGCCGCGTGGCCGTCGGTGCGCTTGAGCCCTCGCTGGGTGGCCCACCGCCCGTTGCCGTCCATCACCGCCGCCACGTGGCGCGGGATGCGAGCGGGATCGATGCCGGTGAGGTCCACGGCTGGCAACCTACCGTCCGATCGCGTCCCATCCCGGGCACTGGGAGGCGTCCCCACGACGAGGAGAGGATGCGGTGAAGGACAAGATCGAGGCGCTGCGGCGCCGCTGGCCGTGGTTCGACCGGGCGATGGACGTGCAGGAGCGCGTCGGGGAGATCAACGGAAGCTTCCTGGCCTCCGGGGTCACCATCACCATGTTCCTGTCGCTGTTCCCGCTGCTCCTGGTGGCCATCGCGGTCGTCGGGTTCATCGCCGCGGGCGACGCCACCGTGGCGCCCCGGCTGATCGAGAACCTGGGCCTCACCGGCGCCGCGGCCGACGCGCTCACCTCCACGCTCGAGCACGCGTCCGACACCCGGCGCGCCGCGTCCGTCGTCGGCCTCCTCGGCCTCGCCTGGTCGGGCTCGGGTGTCGCCGCCGCGCTCATGCAGGCGGTGCGGGCCCCGTGGCAGGAGCGGATCGAGGGCATGCGCGACCGGTTCCTCGGCATCGGCTGGCTGGTGGCGGCGGCGATCCTCTTCGCGGTGTCCATCGGGCTCGGCGGGGTGCTCAACGTGCTGCCCGACTGGGCGCCGGCGCCGGTGGCCACGCTGCTGTCCATCGCCTTGGGCCTGGCAGTGGAGGTCACGCTCTTCGTCTGGATGTTCTGGGGGCTCGGCAGCCGCCGGGTCGGGGTCCGGCCGCTCCTGCCGGGAGCGCTGGTGGCAGCGGCCGGCTTCGAGGTGCTCAAGCTGGCCGGGACCGTGCTGGTGCCGCGCCTCGTGGCATCGTCGTCCGCGCTCTACGGCTCGCTCGGCATCATCTTCGCCGTGCTCGCCTGGCTGGCGCTCTTCGCCCGGCTCATCGTGTACGCCTCGACGCTCAACGCGGTGCGCTGGGAGGTGGCCGAGGGCACGCTCGAGGTGCCGATCGCCGTGCCCAAGCTGCCGGGGCGGATCCCCATCGCGGCCACCCGGGGCGGGGTCATGCTCGACGCCGACGACCCCGAGCCCTCGGTGCCCGGCGAGCCCTGAGGCGACCGGTACCCTCGCCGGGTGCCCCCGTCGGA
>JAGQSL010000473.1 GCA_020439525.1 Acidimicrobiales bacterium
GCTGCTGGTAGCACGCCCACAGGGCGAGGTGGAGGTCGTCGTCGACCAGCGCGTCGACGCCTCGGAGCTCTGGACGACCCAGGGGCGTGCCCTCGAGCCAAGCCCGGAGCAGCGCGGCGCTGAGCGGGCCACGGGCGGTGGGGAGCGGAGCGAGCATGGAGGTCACTTCCCGTTCAGCACCCCCGACGAATCCACCCCGCCGGGTGGTCGCGCGCTCCCCCGGTTGCCCGCTCGCGCCGATGGGTAACCCTCCCCCGTGCTGTCCGACCGACCCGATGCCGTCGTGGTGGGCGCCGGGCCCAACGGCCTGGTGGCCGCCAACCTGCTCGCCGATGAGGGGTGGCAGGTCCTCGTGCTCGAGGCGGCGGACGAGCCGGGCGGCTCGGTGCGGTCTGCCGAGCTGATCGAGCCGGGCTTCACCAACGACGTCTGCTCGGCCTTCTACCCCCTCGCGTCGGCCCGGAGCCCGATCGAGGAGCTCCGCCTCGAAGACCACGGCCTGCGGTGGCTCCACGCCCCAGCCGTGCTCGCCCACCCCGCGCTCGACGGCACCTGCCCCACGCTGTGGCGCGACCTCGACGCCACCGCCGCCTCGCTCGACGACCTCCACCCGGGTGACGGCGAGGCCTGGCGCGGCCTGGTTCGGCGGTGGGACGAGCTGGAGCCCCACCTGACGTCGCTGCTGTTCCGCCCGTTCCCACCGGTGCGACCGGCGCTGGCCCTGGCCACCTCGATGACGCCGCGCGAGCTCGCCCGCCTGGCCCGGTTCCTGCTGCTCCCGGTGCGACGCCTCGGCGAGGAGCACCTCGGCGGGGCGGGGGCGCGCCGCCTGCTGGCCGGCGCCGCCCTGCACGCCGACCTCAGCCCGGAGGCGACCCTCAGCGGCTTCTTCGGCTGGCTGCTCTGCTGCCTGGGCCAGCGCCACGGCTTCCCGGTGCCCGAGGGCGGCGCCGCCTCCATCACCACGGCGCTGGTGGCCCGGCTCGCCGACCGGGGCGGCGTGGTGCGTTGCGGCGCTCCGGTCGAGGCGATCGAGGTGCGCCGAGGGCGCGCCGTCGGGGTCCGCATCGCCGGCCAGGGCTCGGTCCGGGCGCGGCGGGCGGTGCTCGCCGACGTGGACGCCCCCACGCTCTACACCCGCCTCGTCGCGGCCGGCCACCTCCCGGACCACGTCCTCGCCGACATCGAGCGCTTCCACTGGGACGACGCCACCTTCAAGGTCGACTGGACGCTCGACGCGCCCATCCCGTGGTCGGCGCCCGACGCTCGCCGCGCCGGGACGGTCCACGTGGCCGAAGGCGTCGACGAGCTGACCGTCGTGGCGTCGGAGCTGGCCAGGGGCCTCGTGCCCGAGCGGCCGTTCCTCCTCGTGGGCCAGCAGGCGGTCACCGACCCGAGCCGACAGCCCGCCGGGCGCGACACGGCGTGGGCCTACACGCACGTGCCCCGACGCCCCGCGGCGAGCTGGGATGCGGACGAGGTGGCGCGCCTCACCGAGGTGGTCGAGGGTCGCATCGAGGCGCTGGCCCCGGGCTTCCGCGCCCGCATCCGCGGCGGCCACGTGCTCACGCCCCCCGCGTTCGAGGAGCACAACCCGAACCTGCGCGCCGGCGCCATCAACGGCGGCACGGCCCAGCTGCACCAGCAGCTCATCTTCCGTCCGGTGCCGGGCCTGGGGCGGCCGGCGACACCGGTGCGCGACCTCTACCTGGCGTCGGCCTCCGCCCACCCCGGCGGCGGGCTCCACGGCGCCTGCGGGGCCAACGCGGCGCGTGCGGCCCTGGCGCGCGACCGCCTCGCCCGTCCGCTCCGCTGGGTCGGCTGGGGTTGACTCAGCCCCACTGCTCGCGCACCACGTCGGCCGGATCCTTGTCGACGCGGAGGCCCTGGAAGCTCGGGTGGCGGAGGCGGCCGCCCTCGCTCCACTCGCCGAACTCGACCGCCGCCACGAGCTGGGGCTCGACCCAGTGGGCGGTCCGCTCCTTCACCCGGTCGACGAACGGCGAGCTCGACCGCTCGATGGCCGTGAGCGCCCTCGGGAGCGTGCGCAGGTCGTCGGTGTCGAACCCGGTGCCCACCTTTCCCGCGTAGCGCAGCCCGGTCTCGTCGTGGACGCCGACGAGGAGCGCACCGAGCCCCGTGCGGCTGCCGCTCGGCTCGGTCCAGCCGCCGACCACGACCTCCTGCGACGCCGTGCACTTGAGCTTGCGCCAGTCGCGGCTGCGGCGGGGCTGGTAGCTCGACCCCAACCGCTTGGCCACGAGCCCCTCCCAGCCCGCCGCGCAGGCCCGGGCGAGCAGCTCGGCGGGATCGCCGTGGAGGGGCTCGGCGACCTCCACCAGCCCGCCGGGCCGCACCACCTGCCGGAGGGCCTCGGTGCGCGACGCGAGGTCGAGCGGACGCAGGTCGTGATCGTCGAACCAGAGCAGGTCGAACGCCACGAGGCGCACCTCCACCAGCTCGGCACCCGGCAACGGGCGCACGCCGATGCGCCGCTGCAGCCGCTGGAAGCTCGTCCGGTCTCCCTCGTAGGCCACCAGCTCGCCGTCGAGGATCGCCCGACCGAGCACCTGGTCGCGCAGCGAGGCGCGCAGCTCGACGAGCGCGGCGTCGAAGGACTGGCCGGTGCGCGACCGCAGCGCCACGCCGTCGCCGCCGCTCGGCCCGTCGACCCACGCCAGGCAGCGGTAGCCGTCGAGCTTGCGCTCGAAGGCCCAGCCCTCGCCGAGGTCCCGGCCGGGGACCGTGCCGCGCCGCTCGGCCACCGAGGCCGTCATCGGCACCACCTCCCCGGGCCGAGGCCAGGCGGGGCCATCGCTCGGCGCCTCGGTCACGTCAGCCTCGGCAGCGACTGCTGGGCACCGATGAGCGGCCGGAGCGGGTCGCCGGCGACGGCGAGGCGATCGAGGGCGGTGCGGATCGTCCACCGGTCCGGCCGGAGGTCGGGGTCGTCGAGCTCGTCCCAGGCGATCGGCACCGACACCGGTGCACCCGGAGCCGGGCGGGGGCTCCAGGGCGCGACGAGCGTCTTGTTGTGCGCGTTCTGCGTGTAGTCGAGGCGGGCGAGGCCCTTGCGGTCCTCGGTGCCCCACGCCCAGCTGACGAGCTCGGGCACGGTGGCACCGATCGCCTCGGAGACCTGCTGCACCCAGCGCGACGTGTCCTCGAAGGCGAGCCCGTCGGCGACGGGGATCCAGATCTGGATGCCCCGCTTGCCCGTCACCTTGGGCATGGCGGCGACGCCGAGGTGGTCGAGGGCGGTGCGGTGGAGGCGGGCCAGCAGCAGCAGCTGGTCCCACGAGGTCGTCGGTCCGGGGTCGAGGTCGATCAGCGCCCAGGTGGGCATCCGGTGCGACCGGGTGGGCGCGGTCCAGGGGTGGAGCTCGAGCGCCGCCAGGTTGGCGAGGTAGGCGAGGGCGGCGGGGCGATCGGCGACGAGGTGGGTCACCGTCTTGCCCTCCTTCGCATCGGGCCGATCCCACGTGGTGAGCCAGCTCGGGGCGTTCTTCGCCACGGCCTTGTTCCAGAAGCCGGCGGCGTCGGCGCCGTCGGGGAAGCGCTGCAGGTTCACCGGTCGGTCCCACAGGTACGGCAGGGCGTGGGGCGCCAGCTGGGCCCAGTACCGGACGAGGTCGCGCTTGGTCGCCGCGACCCCGTCGGGACCGGCCGGGAACAGGACCTTGTCGAGGTTG
>JAGQSL010000093.1:0-152 GCA_020439525.1 Acidimicrobiales bacterium
GGCTCGGAGAAGAGCTGGCACCAGTGCAGATCGCCGCGCAGGGTGCCGGGCAGCCAGCGGGCCTGCTGGTCGGCATCGGCGTGGGCCATCAGCGTGGGCCCCGCCATGTCGATGCCCACCATGAAGGCGTTGTTGGGCACGTCGAAGCGGGC
>JAGQSL010000093.1:191-2151 GCA_020439525.1 Acidimicrobiales bacterium
GCCTCGGGCCAGTGGACCCCGGCGTAGCCGGCGGCGGCGATGGTCCGCTGGAAGGCGCGGGCCTCCTCGAGGTCGGCCTGGTCCTGCTCGTGGGTCTTCGGGCGGAGGCGCCGGAGCTCGCCGCCCGCGTGGTCTCGCGGCGCGGCGACCGACGCCAGCCAGGCGGCCACCTCGGTCCGGAAGGCGGCCTCGATCGGGTCGTCGTCGACATCCACGGACCGGGACGGTAAGCGATCCCAGCGCGGGGGTGGTTCTGTCAGGCACACTGCCAGGAGTGCTGGAGCGAGCGGAGGACCAGGAGCGACCCGTCGGACCCGAGGGCCGGGTGGCGACGACCGTGCTCGAGCGCAGCGGCGACGTGGCCCGCCGGGCGCGCCGCTTCGTCAGGGCCACCCTGGTCGACTGGGGGTGGAGCGACGTCGAGGTGGCCGAGCTGCTGGTGAGCGAGCTCGCCTCCAACGCCGTGCAGCACAGCGAGTCGACCACGGTCGGCGTCACGGTGCGCCAGGTCGATGGGGCGGTCCTGGTGGAGATCGCCAACGTCGGCGCCGGCGAGCCGACCCGCCAGCCGCCCGACCCCACCCGCATCGGCGGCCATGGGCTCGCCGTCGTCGCCGAGCTGGCTCGGGCCTGGGGGGTGCGCCGGGCGGATGCGGCGACCGTCGTGTGGTTCGAGCTGGCCGGTCGCTAGGACCCGGCGGCCCGCTTGCGGCGCTTGCCCTCGTGCATGGCCGCCACCCGGGGCGGCGGGATCTCGTGGCCCTCGCCGAGCAGGTCGTCGGGGAGGGCGTCGTTCGCCTCGATGTCGCCGAGCCACGGTCCGGCGTCGCCCGCCCGCTCGCCGAGGGTGGCGAGGGTGAAGTCGCTCGGGTGGACGTCGTCGAGCGCATCCCACGGCAGCGGGAACGACACCGGCGTCCCGGGCCGCACCCGGGGGCTCCACGCGGCCACCACGGTGGCGCCACCCGACCGGGTGGCGTCGACGAACACCTTCCCCTCGCGCTCGTCCTTGACGAACGCGGTGGTGGCGATGGCCGGGTCGAGCGCCGCGGCCCGCGCCGCGATCGCTCGGGTGGCGGCGGCGGCATCGTGCAGGTCGACGCCCGTCACGGGCACGAAGACGTGGACGCCCTTGGCGCCGCTCGTCTTGACCACGTGGCGCAGCCCGCAGCGCTCGAGCACCTCGCGCACGAGCCGGGCGGCGGCGACCGCGGCCGAGAACCCGTCGCCCTCGGGTGGGTCGAGGTCGAGCACGAGGTGGGTGGGGTGCTCGGGGTCGGCGGCGGTGACGAGCGTGGGGTGGTACTCGACCGCCCGCTGGTTGCCGAACCACAGCAGCGTCGGCCGGTCGTCGCAGAGGGCGTAGCGCACCTCGCGGTGGGAGGTCTCGGCCCAGAACCCCACCGTCTTCACGAAGTCCGGGGCGTACCTCGGGACGTTCTTCTGCATGAACGCCTCCTGGCCGCGGTGCACCCGGATGACCGAGAGCGGTCGCCCCCGCAGCTCGGCCAGGAGGAGGTCGGAGCGAGCGTCGAGGTGGTCGAGCAGGTCGCGCTTGGTGGCCCCGGCGCCGTCGAACAGCGGCTGGTCGAGGTTGGTGAGCGCCACGCCCTCGCGCTCCTCGTCGACCTTGCTCGCCATCTCGTCGGACGGTACCGGGTCGACGGGTAGGTTGCGCCGATGGCCCCCCTCCGCATCGGCGTGCTCGGCGCCGCTCGCATCACGCCCCAGGCCCTCCTCAAGCCTGCCGCGGGCATCGCCGAGGTCGAGGTGGCGGCGGTGGCGGCCCGCGACGCCGACCGGGCCCGCGGGTTCGCGTCCAAGCACGGCATCGCCCGGGTGCACGACTCCTACGAGGCGCTGATCGCCGATCCCGACCTCGATGCCATCTACAACCCGCTGCCCAACGGCCTCCACGCCCGGTGGACGACCGCAGCGCTCGAGGCGGGCAAGCACGTGC
>JAGQSL010000093.1:2233-4695 GCA_020439525.1 Acidimicrobiales bacterium
ATGGAGGCGTTCCACTACCGGTACCACCCCTTCGCCGAGCGGATGGCCGAGATCTGCCGCAGCGGTGAGCTGGGACGCATCGAGCAGATCGACACCTGGATGTGCGTGCCCCTCCCGTTCTTCAAGAACATCCGCTACGACATCGACCTGGCCGGCGGCGCCACGATGGACGTCGGCTGCTACGCCATCCACGCGGCGCGCCTGCTGGCCGGCGGCGAGCCCCGGGTGACCTGGGCCCGGGCTCGGGTGAAGGGCCCCGAGATCGATCGGGCGATGGAGGCCGACGTGGCCTACCCGGGCGGCGCGGTGGGCACGATCCGCAGTTCGCTGTGGTCGTCGGAGCTGTTCTCGATCGGGGCGCGGGTGATCGGCACCGAGGGGCGCATGGACGTGCGCCGCTTCACCACGCCGCAGCTGCGCGGCGGCCTCAAGGTCACGACCCCCGCCGGATCGCGGCGCGAGCGCCCGGCGGCCGGCACCACGTACGGCTTCCAGCTGCGAGCGTTCGTCGAGGCCGTCCGGCGCGGCGGGCCGAACCTCACCCCGCCGTCGGACTCGATCGCCACCATGGCGGTGATCGACGCCACCTACGACGCCGCCGGCCTGCCTCGCCGAGGCACCTGAACGCTCCGAGCCGCTAGGAAGGGGGCCATGACCGACCCCGACCTGCAGTCCTCGTCCCTCTTCTCCGTCGCCGGCAAGACGGTGCTCGTGACCGGTGGCTCGCGGGGCATCGGCGAGATGATCGCCGCCGGGTTCCTGGCCAACGGCGCTCGGGTGATCATCAGCTCCCGCAAGGCCGAGCAGTGCGATGCCACGGCCGCCCGCTTGGCCGAGACCTACGGCGGCGAGTGCCGGTCGATCCCCGCGGATCTCTCGAAGCTCGAGGGCATCGATGCGCTGACCGCGGCGCTGGCCGACGAGCCCGAGATCCACGTGCTGGTCAACAACGCCGGCGCCTCGTGGGGCGCGTCGATCGAGGAGTTCCCCGAGGTGGGGTGGGACAAGGTGATGGACACGAACGTGAAGGGCGTGTTCTTCCTGACCCAGCGCTTGCTCTCGAAGCTGGAGGCGGCGGGCTCGGCCGAGGATCCGGCTCGCATCATCAACATCGGGTCGATCGACGGCATCAAGGCGCCCACGTTCGACACCTGGAGCTACGGCGCCTCGAAGGCGGCGCTGCACGCGCTCACCAAGCAGCTGGCCAACCGCCTGGTGAAGCGCAACGTGATCGCCAACGCCATCGCCCCCGGTCCGTTCCCCACCTGGATGCTCTCGACGGGCGTGGGCACCGGCGGCGACGTGGAGGGCACCGACTGGGCCGCGGTGGGCAGCACCGTGCCGCGCGGGCGCGTCGGCAGCCCCGAGGACGTGGCCGGCCTGTCGATCTTCCTCTCGTCGCGCGCGGGTGCGTACGTCGTGGGCCAGGTGATCGCCCTCGACGGCGGGATCGTGGTGGCCTAGCCGCATCGGGCCGACGGGGGGCCGGCCGCGCTCGGCGCGGGGCTCAGGTGGAACCCTCGTCGGTCGAGCCGCTCACCGGTGGGGTGGGAGGCGACACCGGGCTGCCTCCCGGTGCGTTGGCGCATCGCGTCGGGCAGGGGGCCGACGACGGGCAGGGGCTGGCCGAGGGCGTCGAGCGCCTGCCCGCCGACGCGGATGGCGACGCACCCGGGCGCTCCCGGTGCGAGCCCGGCGTCGCCGCTGATGTCGAGCAGCCCGTCGTGGTGGGCGGCGTGGTGGCGGTGACACAGCGGGAGGAGGTTGGCTGCGTCGGTCGGTCCACCGTCTTCCCAGTGGACGATGTGGTGGACCTCGAGGCCTCGGCTGGCGTCGCAGCCGGGCACGGCGCAGCGGCCGCCGTGGCGGTGGAGCACGGCGCGGCGCAGCTTGCGGCCGATGTGGCGGGTGGCGCGGCCGACCGACAGCGGCGTGCCGTCGGCCCCGTGGAGCAGCACCTCGAACCGGTGGTCGCAGAGCAGGCGCCGTCGCTCGGACGCGGGGACCACCCGGCCGTGCTCGTCGGTGAGGCAGGGGCCGCCGTCCGGCCCGGCCCCGAGGTGGTAGGTGATGAGGTAGCGGTCGGCGCCCGGGTGCTCGGCGGCGCCGTGGGCGAGCGCCGAGGCGGCGAGGGCGGTGGCGGTCTCGGCGAGGGTCGGGGCCTCCACCTTGGCGTCGGGGGTGCCGGCGGCCGTCGCATCGGCCTGGCGCTGGCGGAACAGGTCGTCCCGGGTGGCGGCGATGGCGGCCTCGATGGCCGCGGTCTGCGCCGGATCGAGGTGGACGGTGAGGCGCCCGCCGCCGTCTTCGTCGTGGAAGAGGCCCGCAGATCGCTCGCGCCGCGCGGCGGCGCGCTTCTCGCGCGCCGCTCGCTCTTCGGGCGTCTCGTCGTCGTGCCGGTAGGCGGGGAGCACCGCCTTGAGCTGCTCGACGGTGGCCGATCGGGCGAGGTCGGTGGCCGA
>JAGQSL010000094.1:0-6089 GCA_020439525.1 Acidimicrobiales bacterium
GGGTGCTGCGGGCCCATGTTGAGGACCATGCCCTCGTCGGTCTCGAACTCGAGGTTGACCCGGCCGTCGGCCGCCTGGGCGTTGGCGTAGGCGAGCTTCTGGCGATCGCTGATGGCGGTCATGCCTCTGCCTCCTCGGCGTCGCCCTCGTCGTCGCCGGCGGGCATGGGCTCCACGTCGACGATGCCGGGCCAGGGCTTGATCTGGCGGGCCAGCAGCGGGAAGTCCTTGCGCAGCGGGTGCCCCTCGAACGCGCCCGGGAGGTACAGGTGGGCGAGGTGGGGGTGGCCGGTGAAGTCGATGCCGAACATCTCGTGGGCCTCGCGCTCGTGCCAGTTGGCGCCGGCGAAGGCGGGCAGCCAGCTGTCGACGACGAGGTCGTCGTCGGGCAGGTCGGCCTTCAGGGTGATCCCGAGCTTGCGGGGCAGCGAGTGGACCCGGGCGAGGAGCTGGAAGCGGGTGTCGCCGCCGGCGAGGCCGGTGACGATCTCGGTGCTGGGCTCGGGCCGGGGGTCGGTGGGCGAGTCCTCGCTCTTGCCGAAGGGGCTGGGCAGCCAGTCGATGGCCGAGAGGAACTCGAAGTAGCGGAGGCCGAGGTGGTCGCGGACGACGAAGGCGCACTCGCGCCACGCCTCGCGGGTGACCCGCACCCAGGCGTCGCGCCCGGGCTCGATGTGGGTGCCGACGACGGCGTCGCCCAGCTCGGCCGCGAGCTCGGCGACGAGCGCCTCGCGCACCTCGTCGGTGGCCGGCGCCTCGGGGGCCTCGGTGGTGTCAGCCGACGACAATCGGATCACCCTTCCAGCGCTCGGCCATGTCCTCCTTGCCGATGCGCTCCTGCAGCAGCACGATGCCCTCGAGGAGCGCCTCGGGCCGCGGCGGGCAGCCGGGGACGTAGACGTCGACGGGGATGACCTGGTCGACGCCCTTGGTGACCGAGTAGCTGTCCCAGTAGGGGCCGCCGCAGTTGGCGCACGAGCCCATCGAGATCACGTACTTCGGATCGGGCATCTGGTCGTAGAGGCGGCGGATGGCCGGCACGATCTTGTCGGTCACCGTGCCCGAGATGCACACGAGGTCGGCCTGGCGGGGGCTGGCGGGCAGCGGGATCACCCCGAGGCGCATCACGTCGTAGCGCGGCGAGCCGAGGGCGGCGCCCATCTCGATGGCGCAGCAGGCCAGGCCCCACTGGAAGATCCAGAGGGAGTACTTGCGCGAGGTGTTGAGGAGGGAGGTGAGGGGCTTGGGGAGCTTCCCGCTCTCGACGAGGCCCATCAGTTCGTACCGCTCAGATCCACCGGAGGACCTTCTTTCGCCAGGCGTACAGGAGCCCGAGGGCCAAGATCGCGATGAAGACCAGCATCTCGACGGCGCCGAACCAGCCGTAGGCCTCCAGGCGGGTGGCCCACGGGAAGATGAACACCGCCTCGACGTCGAACATCACGAAGAGCAGGGCGAAGACGTAGTAGCGGATGGGCGTCTGGGCCCAGCCGTCGCCGACGGCGTCCACGCCGCTCTCGTAGCTGACGTACTTGTCGCCCTGCGGCTTGACCGGGCGGATGAGCCGACCGAGGCCCAGGACCGCCGCGAGCAGGGCGGCGGCCAGCGCCGCGAAGATGGCGACGGTGAGGTAGTCACGCAGGAACTCCGACACGGCGTCGAACCTTAGTGATGCGCCTCACGAGGGGCCAAAGGGAGGCCCTAGCTGCCCGCGACGGCGGCCGCGTCGGCGGCACCGGCGTCGGGCGCGGGGGCCACGACCGACGTCTCGACGGCCGTCTTCGCCGCCTGGTTGACGGGCTGGGGCCACAGGCCGAAGCCCACGGTGGCGGCCACGGCGGCCACCAGCGCGGCCCGGGCGCCGGCGGGGATCGGCAGCTTCGGACCGCTCGCGTCGGCATCGCCGTCGTACATCGCCAACACGATGCGGAGGTAGACGTAGGCCGAGACGACCGAGCTCAGCATGGCCACGAGCGCCAGCCAGAACGAGCGGGCGTCGACCGCGGCGCCGATCACGCCGAACTTGGCGAGGAAGCCGGTGGTGAGCGGCACGCCCGCCTGGGCGAGCAGGAACACCAGGAAGCTGAACGCGAGCAGCGGCGAGCGCCGCGCCAGCCCTCGGTAGTCCTCGAGCTGGTGGGCGTTGTCGCCGGCGCGCCCCACGACGGTGACCACGGCGAAGCTGCCGGCCACCGTGAAGGCGTAGGTGGCGAGGTAGAAGAGCATCGCCCGGGTGCCCCGGTCGGTGGCGGCCTGGAGCCCGATGAGGATGAAGCCGGCGTGGTTGATCGACGAGTAGGCCAGCATCCGCTTGACGTTCGTCTGGCTGACCGCGAGCACGGCGCCGACCACGAGCGTCAGCACGGCGATCACGTACACCATGGGCTGCCAGTCGGTGCGGTAGCCGGCGAAGGCGAAGAGGAACACCCGGATGAGCCCGGCGAAGCCCGCCGCCTTCACGGCCGAGGCCATGTAGGCCACGATCGGGCTCGGTGAGCCCTCGTAGACGTCGGGGGTCCACGCGTGGAACGGCACGGCCGCCACCTTGAAGCCCAGGCCCACGAGCAGCAGCGCCATGCCGGCGAGCAGCATCAGGTCGTTGGTGAGGGCGTTGGCGCCGAGGAAGCCCCGGATCGCCGAGATGCTGGTGCTGCCGGTGGCGCCGTAGGTGAGGGCGATGCCGTAGAGGAAGAAGGCCGACGAGAACGCGCCGAGCACGAAGTACTTGAGGGCGGCCTCGCCCGAGCGGGCCCGGCGCACGTGGATGCCGGCGAGCACGTACACGGCGATCGAGAGGATCTCGAGGCCGAGGAACAGCACGAGCAGGTCGTTGGCGGCGGCCATGATGAGCCCGCCCGACGCCGACAGCAGCAGCAGCACGTAGGGGTCGGCGGTCTGCAGCCGCTCGCGCCGCAGGTAGCCGGGCGCGAGCAGCGACGCCAGCAGGGCGCCGCTGGCGATCACCACGCCGAGGAACAGGGCGATCCCGTCGATGCGCACCGCGTCGGCCACCACGGCGATGGGGCCGTCGTCGCGCACCCGGAACCACAGGGGCACGGCGGTGGCGATGGAGACCGCCGCCGTGGCCACCGCGAAGGGGGCGTGCCAGCGCACGGCCCGCCGGGGCACCAGCGCGCTCAGCACCATGAGCACCACGGCGCCGATCAGCAGCACGAGGACGGGCCAGAGCGCCGACCACTCGACGCTCGGCGTGGCGAGCTTCTCGACCTGGGCCAGCATCAGTCGCCCTCCTCGCCCGCGTGGGCGCCGTCGCCGGCCTCGGCCTCGTGGTGCTCGGCGCGCTTCTCGTCGGCGGGCACGATGTCCTCGCCCTCGGTGGCGACGGTGGGCTGCACGTAGTCGCTGTTGGCCTCGACGTGCTCGACGAGGCGGGTGACCGCCGGTTCGATCCGCTCGAGGAACGGCTTCGGGTAGACGCCCATCACGACGATCAGCACGATCATCGGCGCGAGCACGAGGCCCTCGGTGAGCTTCAGGTCGCGGATCTTGGCGTTGGCCTCGTCGGGCGTGCCGTGGAACACCCGCTGGTAGGCCCAGAGCAGGTAGAGGGCGGCGAGGATCACGCCGGTCACCGCCACGACCGTCCACCAGCGGTAGGTGAGGAACGAGCCGAGGAGGATCAGGAACTCGCCCACGAAGCCGTTGAGCCCGGGCAGGCCGATCGACGAGAGCATCACGATGGTGAACATGGCGGCCAAGAGCGGGGCGGGCTTCTGGAGGCCCTTCAGCTGCGAGATCTCACGGGTGTGGCGGCGCTCGTAGATCATGCCCACCAGCAGGAACAGGGCGCCGGTGGACACGCCGTGGTTGACCATCTGGAGCACCGAGCCCTGCAGCGACTGGGTGGTGATGGCGAAGGTGCCGAGGGCGATGAAGCCGAGGTGGGCCACCGACGAGTAGGCGACGAGGCGCTTGAGGTCCTTCTGCATGGTGGCGCAGATGGCGCCGTAGACGATGCCGATCACCCCCAGGGTGACCATGACCGGCGCGAAGTGGTGGGCGGCCTCGGGGAACAGGTAGAGGCCGAAGCGCAAGAACCCGTAGGTGCCGAGCTTCAGCATCACGCCGGCGAGGATCACCGAGCCCGCGGTGGGCGCCTGGGTGTGGGCGTNNCGGGCAGCCAGGTGTGCACCGGGAAGAGCGGCACCTTCACGGCGAAGGCGATGGCGAACGACAGGAACAGCCAGCGGCTCGTGGTGAGCGCCAGCACGCCCTGGTCCTCGGCGAGGGTCTGCAGGTCGAAGGTGACCGGCCCGCCCTTGGCGTGGAGGAACGCCAGGCTCACGATGCCGACGAGCATGAACGCCGAGCCGAACATCGTGTAGAGGAAGAACTTGGTGGCCGCGTACCTCCGCTCGCTGTAGCCCCAGCCGCTGATGAGGAAGTACATCGGGACCAGGACGATCTCGAACATCACGAAGAAGAGGAACAGGTCCATCGCCAAGAAGGCCCCGAGGCAGCCGGCCTCGAGCAGGAGGATCCAGGCGTAGAACGGCTTCTCGTCGTGGTGCGGAGGCGCGCCGAGCATGGCGATCGGGAACAGCAGGCCGGTGAGCACGACCATCCAGAGCGCGATGCCGTCGACGCCCAGCTTCCAGGAGATGTCGGGGTCGCGCAGCCACTGCACGTCGTTGATGAGCTGGAAGCCGCCGTCCTTGGCGTCGAACAGCACGGCGATGGCGATCGTCAGCGCGCCCGTGGCGAGGGCGAAGAGGACCGCTACCTGCTTGACCGCCTCGGGGCGGCGCTTGGAGAGCGCGGCGACGGTGAGGGCGCCGACCGCAGGGGTCAGCACGGCGGCGGAGAGCAGCGGGGTCGCCTCGGCGGCCATCAGAACACCGCCTTGGTGAGGAAGAGGCCGACGAGCAGGATCACGCCGAAGGTGAGCCCGAGGGCGTAGTTGCGCACGTAGCCGGTCTGCACCAGCCGGCCCCGGTCGGCGCCCTTGCCGACCACGGTGGCCACGCCGTTGACGGCGCCGTCGATGACGTGCTTGTCGAACCAGGCGACGGCGTCGAAGGCCTTGCGCCCGGGGCCGCCCATGAAGGCGGCGATCGACGAGTCGTAGTACCAGCCCTTGGCGAGGATGGGCTGCTCGATCTTGGCCATGAGGTCCTGGCGCTTGCGCAGGTAGACGGCGCCGGCGGCGGCGATGCCGAGCAGGCCCGCCGCGGTGGCGATCAGCGCCAGGCTGATCTTGGCGCCGGTGCCGGCGGTCATGGGGGCCTCGCCGAACTCGATCACCGGCTCGAGCCAGTGCTCGAGGAAGTGGCCGGCGCCCCAGAAGGGCGAGTTGAGCCAGCCGCCCACGAAGGCGAGCGGGGCCAGCACGACGAGCGGGGTGAGCATGGTCCAGGGCGACTCGTGCGGGTGGATCTCGCCGGCGGGCCCGGCGCCGTGGCCCTCGTGCACGTGGTTGGCCTCGCGCTCGGCGGCCAGCTCGGGCACCGCCTCGGCGAGCGGACGGTCCCAACGGGCCTCGCCGAAGAAGACGAGGATCACCTGGCGGGTCATGTAGAACGCGGTGAGCAGGGCGGTGACCGTGCCGACGGCCCACAGGATCGGGCTCTTCTCGTAGGCGTACAGCAGGATCTCGTCCTTGGAGAAGAAGCCCGAGAAGAACGGGAACCCGGCGATGGCGAGCCAGCCGACGATGAACGTGAAGGCGGTGATCGGCATCAGCTTGCGCAGGGCGCCCATGCGGCGCATGTCCTGCTCGCCGCCCATGCCGTGGATGACCGAGCCCGACCCGAGGAACATCAGCGCCTTGAAGAAGGCGTGGGTGACCATGTGGAAGATGGCGGCCACGTACGCGCCCGACCCGACGGCGAGGAACATGTAGCCGAGCTGGCTCACCGTGGAGTACGCCAGCACCTTCTTGATGTCGTTCTGGGCGACGGCGATGGTGGCGGCGAACAGGGCGGTGGCGGCGCCGACCCCGGCGATCATCCACGGCACCCACGATGCGGCCTCGACGATGACCGGGTTCATGCGGGTCATCAGGTAGACGCCGGCGGTGACCATGGTGGCGGCGTGGATGAGCGCCGAGACCGGCGTGGGGCCGGCCAT
>JAGQSL010000094.1:6302-6440 GCA_020439525.1 Acidimicrobiales bacterium
GCCGACGCGTTGGCCTCGTCCTCGTGCCAGAAGGAGATGAGGAAGTACGAGCAGGCGCCCACGCCCTCCCAGCCGAGGAAGGTGATGAGCAGGTTGTCGCCCAGCACCAGCATCAGCATCGAGAAGACGAACAGGTTC
>JAGQSL010000095.1 GCA_020439525.1 Acidimicrobiales bacterium
GGCGTGATCCAGTTCGAGGACCTCACCGACACCAGCGACGAGTACCAGGCGTTCGCCCTCGACGCCTCGGAGCTCTCGACCGGGACCGCCTGAGCCTCACCGTCGAGCGCACCACCGCCACCCCGGTCTCGCTACGGAGCGTGGTGGCGGTGGCGCGCCTCGTGCGCTTGCGGTAGCAATCTCGGCGTGGACGTGGGGTTCCCGAAGGGGTGGTCCGGCGTCCTCCCCCTTCGGCACCCCCGGGTCGGGGAGGAGCGAGGACCAGCGAGGCCAGCAGCGCCCGGCGCGCTGCTGGCCCCCGGCGCGCCCGTCGCCCTGCTCGCCCTGATGGTCGTGCTCATCGGTGCGTACGTCGCCTCGCTGTTCCTGGTCGAGCGCGGCGAGGAGGGGTACCACACGTTCTGGGACGGCTGGCTCTACACCGTCGCGACGCTCCTGCCGGTGGTCGCGCTCGCCGTGCGAGCGCGCGTCGACCGCGCCCTGCGGACCGTGTGGGCCCTGCTGGCGCTGGGCCTGCTCGCCACGTGGCTCGCCGACCTCGCGTACACGTACCACGACGTCAACCTCGACGACATCCCCATCCCGGGGCTGAGCGACGTGCTGTACCTGGCGGCCTATCCGTTCTGGATCTCCGGGATCGTGCTGCTGGCGCTGCGCAGCATCGGCGACGAGTACCGCTCGACGCTGCTCGACAGTGTCGTCACCGGCTTCACGGTCGGCGCCATCGCCTCGGCCACCTGGCTCGATCCGCTGATGGTCACCGCCGCCGAGGACGGTCAGGTGGCGCTCAGCCTGGCGTTCGCCTGCTGCGACCTGCTGATGGTGGTGGTCTCGGTCGTGGCGCTCACCCCGGGGGTGCGGCGGGCCACCCCCGCCGGCGTCGCCGTGCTCCTCGCCGCCGCCTGGTTCGGGCTCGGCGACATCCTCTACCTCAACCTGGTGACGCGCGACGCCTACCACGACGGCACCTGGGTCGACGCCACGTGGGCGATCGCGGTGGCGATCTTCGGCCTCGCCGGCTGGCTGCGCTCCACGCCGTCGGGGCCCCCGTCGCCGCCCGCCGTGGGGCTCGGCCGCACCCCGGCGATCGCCGCCCTCGCCAGCCTCGCCCTGCTCGTGGTGGCCACCTGGCACCGCGTCGCCGGGCTCGCCGTCGGCCTCGCCGCCGCCGCCCTGGCGCTGGCGCTCATCCGGGTCCTCTGGACGGTCCGCGTGCTGCGCCGGATCAACGAGGGGTACCAGCAGGCGCGCACCGACGACCTCACCGGTCTCGGCAACCGTCGGCACTTCCTCGAGCGGGTGGACCGCCTCGGCACGAGCGGGGGCCCGCTCACGGTGCTCGTCATCGACTTGGACGGGTTCAAGGAGGTGAACGACTCGCTCGGCCATCCGGTGGGCGACCAGCTCCTCGTGGAGGTGGGCCGGAGGTTCCAGGGGGCGTGCACCGACCGCTGGGTGCTGGCGCGGCTCGGGGGCGACGAGTTCGGCCTCGTGGCCGCCGCCGGCGAGCGTGAGGCCACCGAGGTGGCGCACCAGCTCCTCGCCACCCTCGACGGGGCGATCGAGCTCGACGGCATCCCCGTGCGGGTCTCGGCGAGCATCGGCATCTCGACGTCGCCCAGCGGCACGTTCCGCCGCGCCGACCTGATCCGCACGGCGGACGTCGCCATGTACGAGGCCAAGCGCACCGGTGCCGGCGCGACCGCGTATCGGCCCGAGCTCGACCCGCGCGGCCTCGATCGCCTGGCGCTCGTCGACGACCTGTGCCGGGCCATCGAGGAGCGGTCCTTCCGCATGGCGTACCAGCCGATCCTGCGGGCCGCGGACCTGGAGGTGGAGAGCGTCGAGCTGCTGCTGCGCTGGGACCACCCGCGCCGCGGCGCGCTGGCGCCCGGCGAGTTCCTCGTCGTCGCCCGCCAGGCCGGGCTCATCCCGCAGATCACCCGCATGGTCGTCGACCAGGGCCTCGCCGACCTCGCCCCGCTGTGGCGGACCGGTGCTCGGGTCGGGCTCAACGTGAACATCTCGGCCGACGACCTGGTGGACGACTCGTTCGCCGACCACGTGCTGTCGGCGCTCGAGCGCCACGGCGCGGCGCCCGAGCGCCTCACCGTCGAGATCACCGAGACCGAGCTGGCCTCCGACCTCCAGCGGGCTCGGCGGACGCTCGAGCGCCTGCGCGCCGTCGGGGTGCAGGTGTCGATCGACGACTTCGGGGTGGGGTACTCGTCGCTCAGCCAGCTGCTCGGGCTGCCGATCGACCAGGTGAAGATCGACCGCGAGTTCCTGGCCGCCCTCGAGCGCGACCAGCGCGCCCAGGCGATCGTGCGCTCCACCGTCGAGCTCGGTCGCACGCTCGGGCTCGTCGTGGTGGCGGAGGGCGTCGAGAGCCCGGCGTCGCTGGCGATCGTGCAGCGCGCTGGTGTCGACCTCGTGCAGGGCTTCCTGCTCGAGCTGCCCGCGCCGATCGGTTCGCTGGCGAGCACGCTCGGCCGTCGGGCGGTCCGGGCCGGAGCGCTCGACCCCGTGCGCCTCCGCTGAGTGCGCGCCGCGCCGAGAACGGGGCCCAGGGGCCCGCGACCGGCCCGGTAGGGTGCGGGCATGATCCACCCCAGCACCGGCGGCCGCTGATGGCCCGGTTCGGCACCGTGATCACCGCCATGGCCACGCCCTTCGGCGCCGACGGCTCCCTCGACCTCGACGGCGCCGCCCGGCTGGCCCGATGGCTGGTCGAGCACGGCAACGACGGCCTCGTGGTGGCGGGCACGACGGGCGAGAGCCCGGTGCTCACCGATCCGGAGCGCCTCGACCTCTTCCGCGCCGTGCGCGACGCCGTCGACGTGCCCGTGATCGCCGGGGCCACCACCAACGACACCGCCCACTCGATCGAGATGACCGAACGGGCCACCGAGATCGGCGTCGACGCCGTGCTCGCCGTGGTGCCGTACTACAACAAGCCGTCGCAGGCCGGGCTCGAGGCCCACTTCCGGGCCATCGCCGCCGCCACCGACAAGCCGGTCATGCTCTACGACGTGCCCGGCCGCACCGGCCGCCCGCTCGCCACCGACACCATGGTGCGACTCGCGAACGAGGTCCCGAACGTGGTCGCCCTCAAGGACGCCGGCGGCGACCCGTCCCGGGTGGCCACGCTGCTCGCCCAGGTGCCCAGCGGGTTCGAGGTCTACAGCGGCGACGAGCCCCTCAACCTCGGCTTCGCCGCCTACGGCGCGGTGGGCGTGGTCGGCGTGTCGAGCCATTGGACCGCCGGGCACCAGGGCGAGATGTTCGCCGCCGTCGCCGAGGGCGACCTGGCCCGAGCGCGGGAGATCCACCAAGCCCTGCTGCCCAGCTTCGCCTACATGAACAGCGACACGTGCGTGTTCTCGCAGGCCGTGAAGGTGGCCATGGCGCTGCTCGGCCAGCCGATCGGCGAGTGCCGGCTCCCGCTCGGCCCGGCCCCCGAGGGCACCGCGGCTGCGGCGCGCACCGTGCTGGCCGACCTGGGCTACGAGCTCTGATGGCGGCGCCGGTCACCGTCACCTTCCTCGGCGGGCTCGGGGAGATCGGCCGGAACTGCGCGGCGATCGAGATCGAGGGGCGCATCATGCTCCTCGACTGCGGGCTGATGTTCCCCGACTCCGACATGCTCGGGATCGACCTGGTGCTGCCCGACTTCACGTGGCTGCTCGAGCGGGCCGACGACATCGAGGGCTGCATCATCACCCACGGCCACGAGGACCACCACGGCGCCCTGGCCTTCGCCCTGCGCGAGCTGTCGTTCCCGATCATCGGCTCGGCCCTGTCGCTCGGCTTCGCCTCGAGCCGCATCGAGGAGGCGGGCCTGATGGACCGCACCGAGATGATCGTCGTGTCCGACCGCGAGCGCCGGCAGTTCGGCCCGTTCGACTGCGAGTTCATCCCGGTCACCCACTCGGTGCCCCACGGCTTCGCCACCGCGTTCCACACGCCCCAGGGCACGATCCTCCACAGCGGGGACTGGAAGCTCGACCTCACGCCGGTCGACGGGCGCCTCACCGATCTCGGCGTCATGGGCGCCATCGCCCAGAACGAGGGCGTGCGCCTCCTGCTCTCGGACTCCACCAACGCCGACCAGCACGGCCACTCCCGCTCGGAGCGGTCGGTGGGCAAGGTGCTCGAGGACCTCATCGCCGCCAACGCCGGTCGGCGCATCATCACCGCCTGCTTCGCCAGCCACGTGCACCGGGTGCAGCAGATCGCCGATGCCGCCATCGCCAACGGTCGCACCATCGCCACCCTCGGGATGTCGATGAAGAAGAACGTGCGCCTCGCCCGCGAGATGGGGCTCCTCAAGATCCCCGAGAACCGCCTGCTCGACATCGAGGACATCAAGGACCTGCCTCCGGGCGAGATCTGCATCATCTCCACGGGCAGCCAGGGCGAGCCGATGTCGGCGTTGGCCAAGATGGCCGCCAACGACTCGAAGTGGATCACGCTCGACGAGCACGACACCGTGATCCTCTCGTCGCACCCTATCCCCGGCAACGAGATGAACGTCTCGGCCGTGATCAACTCGATGGTGCGGCTCGGGGTACGGGTCGTGCACTCGGGCATCGAGGACGTGCACGCCACCGGCCACGCCAAGCAGGAGGAGCTCAAGACGCTCCTGAACCTGATCCAGCCCGACCACTTCATCCCGGTGCACGGCGAGTACCGGCACCTCTTCGCCCATGCCGAGCTGGCCCGGGTCATGGGCGTCGACGAGGGCAACATCCTGATCTGCGAGGACGGCGACCGGGTGGCGCTCACCGACGACGGCCTCGTGCGCGATGGCGAGGTGCCGGCCCACTACCTCTACGTCGACGGCATCGTCGGCGACGTGGGCCACGGCGTGCTGCGCGACCGACGGGTCTTGGCCGAGGAGGGCGTCGTGGTGGTCATCGCCACGGTCGATCACGACGCCGCCGAGCTGGTGCTGGCCCCCGAGGTGATCACCCGCGGCTGGATCTACGCGGAGGAGGCCGAAGACCTCCTCGACGAGATGCGCAAGGTCGTCGAGCAGCAGGTGCTGCAGGCCCTCGAGAAGGGCGACCACGAGGTCGAGCGCCTCCAGCGGGTGGTGCGCAAGGCGGCGGGCAAGTTCGTGAGCGACCGCACCAAGCGCCGTCCGATGATCGTCCCCGTGGTGATGTCGGTCTGATCAGCTCTTGCGGGCGGCGAGGGCGTCGACGAGGGCGCTGGTGAAGGCGGGGAGGTCGTCGGGCTTGCGGCTCGTGATGAGGTTCCCGTCGACGACCACCTCCTCGTCGACCCAGGTCGCGCCGGCGTTGCGCAGGTCGGTGCGCAGCGAGGGGTAGCTCGTGAGGCGGCGGCCCTCGGCCACGCCGGATTCAGCGAGGGTCCACGGACCGTGGCAGATGGCGGCGAGGACCTTGGCGTCGTCGTCGCCGAACGCCTTCACGAGGCGGACCACGTCGTCCTCGGCGCGCAGCTTGTCGGCCCCGACGGTGCCGCCGGGCACGACGAGGCCGTCGAAGTCCTCGGGCGCCACGCCGGCGACCGCACGGTCGACCGCGTAGGTGCCGGCGGGCTCGAGGTCGTGGTTGACCGCGTGCGCGTCATCGGTGTCGAGTCCGACGACGGTGACGGTGGCGCCCGCGGCCTCGAGGGCCTTGCGGGGCTCGGTGAACTCCGGCTCCTCCGTGCCGGCGGGGGCGATCAGCAGGGCGACGCGGGTGCCATCGAGATCGTTGGCCATGGGATCCTCCAAGCGGTTCGGGTGCGTGGCCTCCGCTTCCCGCCGGGGCGGCTGGGCGAACCTCAGCGGCGCGGATCGCGGCCGGTGAAGGCGATGAGCTGGTCCTGCACCGAGGCGCCGTCGGGGAGCTCGACCTTCGGGCCGTAGTGGCCGCTCTGGCGCAGCACCTCGTCCATCGGCGCCATCCCCACGAGCATCTCGGCGGTGAGGATCGGGTCGAGCGACTCGTCGAGCCCGGTCGCCCGGGCGAGGTCCCACGTGTGGACGAGCACGTCGCCGGTGACGATCATCCCGATCGACGCCTCGACGGTCATCTCGCCAGGCGGACCGACGTCGTAGGGGCGGGCGGCCACCTCGGGATCGTCGAGCGCGGCCTGCAGCGCGTCGGCGAGCGCCGTCCAGGCGCCCTGCGGGTCGTCGTCGACCGAGGGTCCGGGGGCGAAGCCGATGCCCGATCGGCCGATCACGGCCGGAACCCACTCGACGAGGTGGCGGACGACGTCGCGCGCCACCCAGCCCGCGGGCGGCGCCGGGCGGTCCCACGCGTCGGCGGGCACCTCGGCCACGCGGTCGCTGAAGCGCCCGGCGATCCGACGGAAGCGCTCGGCGGGCGCGTCGGCCGCGTCGAGGATGGCATCGAGGCGATCGAAGGTCTCCTGCATCCCCGCCTCCATGCCCGACTCGACGTGGCCGTCGCGGTTCGCCTGGGACGAGTGCCGCACGAGGGTGCGCACGGTGGTGACGCCGTCGGACTCCTCGAACGTGACCGTGTTGACCGACTCGGCGTCGGGGACGCCCTCGAAGACCTCGGTCGATTCGAGCAGCTCGGCGGGCTCGATGCGGCGGTAGGTGCCGTGCCAGGCCAGCTCGGTGCCGTCGTCCATCTGGCTCACGTACCGCCACGACCCGCCCGGGCGGAGATCGACCTCGCACGCGACCATGGGGCACCAAGACGGCCCCCACCAGCGCAGGAGGTGGCGGGGCTGGGTCATCGCCTCCCACACGAGCCAGCGCGGCGCCTCGAACGAGCGCTCGATCAGGATCTCGGTGGCGGAGGGGAGGGTGACGACGGCGGAGCCGTGGCGGGTGGTCATGGGGTGCTCCTGGGGGCGGTGGTGGGATCGTCGGCCTGGAGGGCGGCGAGGTGGTCGTCGAGGCGGTCGTAGCGCTGGTTCACGCGGTCGGTGAGCTCGTGCAGCCAGGCCTCGAGGGGGTGCAGCGCCGTGCGGTGCACGCGGTAGCGGCGGGCGCGGCCCTCGGCCCGGCAGCGCACGAGGTCGACCTCGCGCAGGACGCGGAGGTGCTTGGACACCTGGGGCTGGGGGAGCGCGAGGCGCTCGACCAGCTCGCCGACCGTGGCCTCGCCGCCCGCCAGGAGGCCGAGGATGCGGCGGCGGGTGGGATCGCCGACGGCGTTGAACGCATCGGTGGTGGCGGGCGCACGAGCCATGGGGGTAACATATGCCGATATGGGCATCTGTCAAGCTCCCCCTCCCTGTCAGAGGGGCCGGGTACCGTGGATCGCGTCGTGACCGCCACCCGGAAGCCCTCCAACCGGTCGGGCGCCAAGAAGAAGCCCACGTCGCGGGCCTCCTCGAAGCGCACCCCGGCGAAGAAGCCCGCTTCGCCGCGCGCCAAGGCGGCGCCGGTCGAGCCGCCGCTGACGGTGCGGATGCTCGACGCCCTCGCCGTGGCCAGCCGCGGCCACGGCGCCGACTTCGCCGGCATCGTGGCCATCGTGCTGGGCATCCTGGCCGGCCTCGGCGTCTACGCCGACGCCGGCGGCCCGCTGGGCGAGGCCGCGGCGAGCGGCGTCGGCTACGTCGTCGGCGCGGCCCGGGTGGTGGCGCCCGTCGTGCTCGTCGCCCTCGGCATCCTGCTCGTCCGGGGCGCACCCGTGCGCGAGCTGGCCGCCGACGATCCCACCCTCGTCGACGAGGACCCGCTCGTCGCCGAGCACCCCTTCGCCCGGTCGATCTTCGGCAGCCTCCTGGTCTCGATCGCCGCGCTCGGCCTCCTCCACCTCCTGCGCGACGCGCCGAGGTTCTCCGACGGCGCCGACGCGCTCGCCGA
>JAGQSL010000096.1 GCA_020439525.1 Acidimicrobiales bacterium
GCCAGTCGCCGATCTCGTCGCGGAAGCGCTCGACCACGATGGTCCGATCGTCGGGGACGGCCCCGGTCGCCTCGGCCTGCTCGCGCAGGTAGCCGAGCAGGTTGTCGGCCGCCCAGTCGTCGAGGTCGTGGCGGGCCTGCAGCCGCTCCCGGGCCTCGGCCTCGGGCTGCGCCCGCACCTCGCGCACGAACTCGCCGAGGGCGGCGCCGAGCTCGAGCGGGCGCCCCGGCCCGTCGCCGTGCCAGAACGGCATCTTGCCGGGCTGACCGGGCGCCGGGGTGACCACCACGCGCTCGTGGGTGATGTCCTCGATGCGCCACGTCGACGCCCCGAGCAGAAACGTCTCGCCCGGGCGCGACTCGTAGACCATCTCCTCGTCGAGCTCGCCGACCCGGGTCCCGTCGGGCAGGAAGACCCCGTAGAGGCCCCGGTCGGGGATGGTGCCGCCCGAGGTCACGGCCAGCCGCTGGGCGCCGGCGCGCCCGCGCACCACGTCGCCGGCGCGGTCCCACACGATCCGGGGGCGCAGCTCGGCGAACTCGTCGGAGGGGTAGCGGCCGGCCAACAGGTCGAGCACGGCCTCCCACACCTCCTCGCTGAGCTCGGCGAAGGGGGCGGCCCGGCGCACGAGGGCGGCCAGCTCCGCGACCGACCACTCGTCGAGCGCGCACGCCGCCACCACCTGCTGGGCCAGCACGTCGAGCGGGTTGCGGGGGTACGCCGTGCGCTCGATGAGCCCGTCGTGCATCCGCTGGGCCACCACCGCCGCCTCCACCAGGTCGGCGCGGTGCTTCGGGAAGAGCTTGCCCCGCGACGGTTCCCCCACCTGGTGGCCGGCCCGCCCGATGCGCTGGAGCCCCCGGCTCACGGCCCCGGGCGACTCGACCTGCACCACGAGGTCGACCGCGCCCATGTCGATGCCGAGCTCGAGCGACGAGGTGGCCACCAGCCCCTTCAACCGCCCGGACTTGAGCTCGTCTTCGATCAGCAGGCGACACTCCTTCGAGAGCGAGCCGTGGTGGGCCTTGACCAGCTCCACGTCGGGCGGCGGCGCGCCCAGGGCCTCGGCGGCCACGAAGCGTCCGGCCCCCTCGCCCGGCACGATCCCCGCCTCCCGGTCGGCCGCCTCGGCGGCCAGCTCGTTGAGCCGGGTGGCCAGGCGCTCCGCCAGTCGCCGTGCGTTCACGAAGATCAGCGTGGAGCGGTGCTGCTGCACCAGCTCGAGGAGCTGGGGGTGCATGGCGGGCCAGATCGAGCGTCGCACCGGACCGGCCGCCGCCGCCCCTCCGGCCGCCTCCTCCACCACCGTGCCGAGCGCGCCCAGGTCCTCCACCGGGACCACGACGTCGAGCTCGAGCGGCTTGCGGGTGCCAGCGTCGACGATGGTCACCGGCCGGCGCACGCCCGGCGCCGAGAAGCCGCCGAGGAAGGTGGCCACCTCCTCCAGCGGGCGCTGGGTGGCCGAGAGCCCGATGCGCTGCGGCGGCCGCTCGCACCGCTGCTCGAGCCGCTCGAGGGTGAGCGCCAGGTGCGAGCCCCGCTTGGTGGCGGCGAGCGCGTGGATCTCGTCGATGATGACCGCCTCGACGTTCGCCAAGGTCTCCCGGGCCGCCGAGGTGAGCATCAGGTACAGCGACTCGGGCGTGGTGATGAGCAGGTCGGGCGGATGGCGCACCAGGCGTCGGCGCTCGTCGGCGGGCGTGTCGCCCGTGCGCGAGCCCACCGTGGGGACGTTGACGGCGACCCCGGCCCGCTCGGCGGCGTGGCCGATGCCCACGAGCGGGGCCCGCAGGTTCTTCTCCACGTCGACCGCGAGGGCGCGCAGCGGCGAGATGTAGAGCAGGCGGGTGCGCGCCCGCTCGTCGGGCGGTGGGCTGGTCATCAGCCGGTCGATCCCCCAGAGGAAGGCGGTGAGGGTCTTGCCCGAGCCGGTGGGGGCGAGGATCAGCGTGTGCTCGCCCGAGGCGATGGCCGGCCAGCCGCGCTCCTGCGCCGCGGTGGGCGCCGGGAAGGACGTGGCGAACCAGTCGCGCACCGGTGGGGAGAAGAGGTCGAGGGAACCGATCGCCGCAGCCTACGGAGGGGGGCTGACGGCGAGGCCCGAGGGCGCGCTACGCGTCGGGCAGGTCGCAGACCGGGCCGAGCTGGTCGAGCAGCGCCGACAGCGCCGCCTCGCCGTCGCCTCCGCTGAACGCGGCGACGAGCACGTCGCGCACCAGCGCGGGGTCGGCCTCTCGGGCGACGCAGGCTTCGACGTCGTCGCCCAGCCCCTGGGCGAAGGCGCCGGCGAAGAGCCCCACGAGGTCGACCTCGCACGCACCGAACGCGTCGACCATCGCGGCCGCGGCGTCGGCGTCGATGCCGAGATCGGACGACGAGATCGAGAAGCCCGGGTCGGCCAGCTCGGCGGGCGTCACCTGCTGCTCCTGGAGCACCTCGACGGTCATCGCATCGATCCAGCGAGGCGCCATGCACTCGGCCTCGTCGCGCTCGAGGACCAGCTGGCCCTCGTCGGCCGACCCCGAGGAGAGGTTGTCGGCCATGGCCGCGACGTAGTCGTCGCGCGACGCCACCGGCGCCTCCCCGTCGGGGGCGGTCGTCGTCGCCTCGTCGGCTTCGGTGGTGGTCGGGTCGTCGGCCGCCGTGGTCGTCGCCTCGTCGGCCGCCGTGGTCGTGGCGGCGGAGCCGTCCGAACCGCTCGAGCCGCTGCAGCCGACGACGCCGGCGACGAGCAGCAGGGAGGCGAGGGTGACGAGCAGCTTGCGCACGGAGGCTCCTGGGAGGGGCGGAGGGGTGAGGACCTTCGATAGCCTGGCACGGTGCCCGAGTACCAGTCCCGCGAGTACCACCCCGCCTTCGAGGAGTACTGCGAGACGATCTTCGAGCTCCACGAGGACGACGTCGATGTGATCCAGGCCCGCATCGCCGAGCGCCTCGGCGTGTCGCGCCCCGCCGTGTCGGAGATGATCCGGCGCATGGAGTCCGAAGGGCTCGTCGATGTCGATCGGGCCGTGCGGCTCACCACCGACGGCCAGCGCCTCGCCGAGCGGGTGGTCCGACGCCACCGCCTCGCCGAGCGGCTGCTCACCGACATCCTCGGGCTGTCGTGGGCCGATGCCCACCAGGAGGCCGGCCGGTGGGAGCACGTGATCTCCGACAACGTCGAGGCGGCGATCATCCGCCTGCTCGACGACCCCACCACCTGCCCCCACGGCAACCCCATCCCGGGCTCGGGCTACGAGGCGCCCGACACCGTGCCCCTGTCCGAGCTCGTCGTGGGCGACGGGTTCACGGTCATGCGCATCCCCGAGGAGCTCGAGTTCACGCCCGGCCTCCTCGACTTCCTCGAGGACGCCTCGATCCTCCCGGGCCATGCGGGAACCGTCACCGCGTCGTCGCCCGACGGCACCACCACCGTCGAGATCGACGGCCACCACGTGGGCGTGGGCTCGTTCGCCAGCGCCCGCATCCTGGTCGCCAGCCGCTGAGGCGGGCGGGTCGGCTCGCCTCAGGCGCCGATCCCGCAGGCGGTGCCGGCGGTGTCGAGCATCGACGAGAGCTCCTCGTCGGCCCCGAGGCCGAACGAGCGCCCGAGCTCCTCGTAGAACGCCTCGGGATCGATGGCGTCGACCAGGCACCCGGCCGCTTCGGCGTCACCACCGGACACCACGTCGGCGAAGGTGCCGATCAGGTCGGCCTCGCACGCGGGGAACGCCTGGGCCATGGCCGCGCCGGCCTCGGCACCGGGCTCGAGCTCGTCGGCGAGGTCGAAGTCGGGGTCGGCCAGGTCGTCGAGGGCGACGCCCGACTCGCGCAGCGCATCGACCCCGAGCGCATCGACCCAACCGGTGGCGACGCAGGTGGCGGTGTCCTCGTCGAACGACAGGTTGCCGCCTCCGCCGCTGCTCAGCTGCTCGGTGAAGGCCCCCACGTAGTTGTCCTCGCTCGGCTGGTCGCCGTCGTCGCCCGATGGGCCGTCGGTGGTCGTGGTGGCGGCGTCGTCGGCGGTCGTCGTGGTCGCGTCGTCGGTGGCGGCGGTGGTGGTGGTGGGCGCGGCGTCGTCGTTGCCGCCGGAGGTGCCGCACGCCGCGAGGAGCAGGCCAGCAGCGAGGAGGAGGGGCAGGAAGCGACGCACGAGAGCTCCGATCGAGGCGAGGTGGCCGCAGCCTAGGACCGGCGCCCCGGGCGGGCGCGGCTCAGCCGACGGGCTGGGCCTGGGGCGCGTCGGCCCCGGCGATCACGTCGGGGAGGTCGCCCGGGTGCACGACCGTGAGCAGCTTGGTGGCGCGGGTGAGCGCCACGTAGAGGGCGCGCATGCCCTGCGCCTCCTCGTCGAGGATGCCCGCCGGGTCGACGACGACGGTGGCATCGAGCTCGAGGCCCTTCACGATCCCCACCGGCACCACGGTGACCTGGTGGTTGAGGCCCTGTTCGATGGCGACGCCGTGGTCGACGCCCACCGCGGTGAGCGCCCGCGAGCACTCCTCGACGCGCGAGGCCGGGCAGATCACCGCCACGTTGCCGCTCCCCACCGCCGCCATCTCGTCGCGCACGGCGCCCGCCACGGCGGGCCCGAGCTGATCGCCGAGCTCCACGCGGTGGAACACCGGCGGGCGGCCGTCTTGGCGCACCGAGCGCGGCGGGCGCAGCTCTGGTGCCGAGCGGGCGAGCACCCGCGCCGCGAGGTCCATGTTCGGGCCGGGGATCCGGTAGCCGACCGTGAGCTGCTCGCGCCGCGCCGGGCGACGATCGGGGAGCAGCGCCAGGATCTCGTCCCAGCTGGCGTGGGCCCAGGCGCCGGTGGACTGGGCGATGTCGCCCACCACGGTGAGCGAGCCGTTGAGCGACCGCCGGCTGATCATCGCCAGCTGCATCGGCGAGAGGTCCTGGGCCTCGTCGACCACGATGTGGCCGTAGGTGCGGATCTCGTCGTCGTCGCGCTTGGCCTTGCGGGGCTTGGGCCCGAGCAGGGCGCGGGCTTCGTCGAGCAGCGGTACGTCGTCGTGGGTCCACACCACGTCGTCGACCGACTCGCTCCGCGCCCGGTGCAGGAGGTCGATGCGCGCCTCGGCGAGGTGGCGGCCCGCAGCCAGGTGCAGCAGGGCCTTGGACCCGAAGAGGTCGTGGAGCAGCTGCGCCGGGGTGAGCACCGGCCACATCTCCTCGAGGGCGGCGCGCACCTCGGGGTGGCGGCGGACCTGGCGCCACACCTCCTCGGCGTCGAGCGGCGTGCGGGCCGACTCGGCGAGGTGGAACGCCACCTCACGCTCGACGTAGCGGCGCCCGGCGTTGTGGTGCCGGTAGCGGCGGCGGGCGTCGCGCACGATGTCGGCCGACGCCTCGACCGACAGCGTGAGGGTCTGCAACCCGAGGCCGACGCGCAGGGGCCGGCGCAGCGCCCGCTTGCGGTCGCGCACGGCCTTGGCGAGCACCTTCACCATGACCTCGTCGCCCTTGAGCCGGGCGACCTCCTCCCGGTCGCGGCCGCGCACCCGCACCCCGTCGACGAGGTCGGCGAGCACCACCAGCTCGACGCCCGCCTCGCCGAGCGACGGCAGCACCTGCTCGATGTAGGCGAGGAAGAGGCGGTTGGGGCCCACGACGAGGACGCCCTGGTCCTCGAGCGGGAACCGGTGCGTGTAGAGCAGGTAGGCGGCGCGATGGAGGGCGACGACCGTCTTGCCGGTGCCCGGCCCGCCCTGCACCACCATCACGCCGGGCAGCGGCGCCCGGATGATCTCGTCCTGCTCGCCCTGGATGGTGGCGACGATGTCGCCCATCCGCCCGGTGCGCGAGGTCTCGAGCGCCCGGATCAGCGCGCCCTGCCCCTGGAGGCCGGCGCCCTCGCCGAGATCGAGGGCGTGCTCGCCGAAGAGCTCGTCTTCGATGCCGAGCAGCTGGCGCCCCCGCGTGGCGAAGTAGCGGCGGCGGGCCAGGCCCATGGGCACCCGCCCGGTGGCCCGGTAGAACGGCTCGGCGACGGGCGCCCGCCAGTCGACCACCACCGGCTCCTGGTCGTCGTCGCTCACGGCGAGCCGGCCGATGTAGAAGGTGTCGCCGCCGGCCTCGGGCTCCTGGTCGATGCGCCCGAAGAGCAGCGCGGCGTCGCCCAGGTGCAGCTCCTTCAACCGGTGGATGACCGTGTCGAAGATGACCTCGCGCTCGAAGCGGGCCTGCTCGGTGCCCCCCTTGCCGACCTCGACCATCCCCTTGAGCTTGTTGGCCGACGTGCGCGCCCGCTCGAGGCAGTCGTAGGCACGATCGATGTAGGCCTGCTCGGCCGCCAGGTCGGGGTGGATGGCCATGTGGTGCGGACGCGGTCCCTTCTGGGGGTCCCGGAAAAGGGGATTCGTCAGCGTAGCCGCCGGGCACCGCGATACGTTCGCCCGCCGTGGAGGTCGGGCCGCCGCACGAGGTGGACGGCGGCATCGGGCTCGAGGTCCGCTCGGACGCGGTCGATGCCGCCCGGCGCGCCGTGCACGTGCGGATGGCCGACGCCCGCCTGCCGGCGACGAGCGACGCGTCCCTGGTCGCCGGCCTGCTGCTCGCCATGCGGCGCGGGGAGCCCCTGCGCATCCCGGGTCCCGTGGATGCCGGCCTGCGGGCCCGCAGCGATGAGGTGCAGGCGATCTTCGCCACCTGGGACCGCGCCCTGCGGCCCACGTCGCGCTGGTACCGCCGGGTCCCGGTGGAGGCGGCGGAGGCGACGTCGCCCACGACCGCGGGGCCGACGGCGGCGACCGCCGCGTTCTTCACGGGTGGCGTGGACTCGTTCCACACCGCCCTGCGCCATCGCGACCGCCTCGACCTGCTCGTCTACGTCCACGGCTTCGATGTCGCCCTCGACGACGTCGACCTGCGCCGCCGGGTGAGCGCCCACCTGCGCGCCGCCGCCGACGACCTCGGCATCGAGCTGCTGGAGATCGAGAGCGACCTGCAGGCCCTCGGCGATGCCCACGGCGTCGGCTGGCCCGACTACCACGGCGCCGCCCTGGCGACCGTCGCCCACCTGCTCGCTCCTCGGGTGGGCCGGGTGCTCGTCCCCGCCACCCACACCTACGCCCACCTCGAGGGGCTCGGGTCCCACCCGCTGGTCGACCGCCTCTGGTCGTCGGCCGCGATGGAGGTGGTGCACGACGGCGCCGATGCGACGCGGGCCGACAAGCTCCGCGCCATCGCCGACGAGCCGACCGCTCGCCGGCACCTGCGGGTCTGCTGGGAGAACCGCGACGGCGCCTACAACTGCGGGCAGTGCGAGAAGTGCGTGCGGACCGGCGTCGCGGTCCGCGTGGCCGGCGTGGAGGGCGCCTTCCCGACCATCCCCGCCCCCTCGCTCGCCCAGGTGGCGCGGGTGCGCGCCACCGGCCGGGGCAGCCCGTGGAGCGAGCTGCGCGACGAGCTGGCAGCCACCGGGGCGAGCCCCCGGCTGCGCGCCGCGACCGACCTGGTGCTCGCCCGCCGCCAGCTGGCCCGCTGGGCGTGGACGCGGCGGTGGTTCGCGTGAGCGGGGGCGGGGGCGGGGAGACGACCGCCGAAGCCGTCGCCGACGCCGGCCACATCGCCGTCGCCGACCTGCTGGCCCCCAGCGAGGTGGCCGAGGCCCGCGCCGCGCTCGACGCCGTCTTCACATCCGAGGCCGACATCGCCGTCGAGCGGGGCTGGCGCACCGACGCCCACCTCGTGGCCTACGCCCTCCCGGCGAAGCACCCGGCCCTGCTGCGCCTCTGCCTCCACCCGGGCGCGGTCGCCCTCGCCCGGGAGGTGCTGGGCGACGATGCGGTCCTCGCGGGCGCCAACGGGCTCGACCTGCCGCCGGGGAGCACCGGCCAGGCCCTGCACCGCGACCACCCGCACCCGACACCGGGGATCACCCTCTACCTGCACGTCGTCGTGGCCCTCGACGACTTCCGGGCCGAGAACGGCGCCACGCTCGTCGTCCCGGCGAGCCACCGGCCCCCACTCGCCGAACGGGTGCCCGCCGAGCTGGCCGACCGGGCGGTGCCCGTCGTCGTCCCGCCGGGCGCGGCCGTCGCGTTCGACGGCGCGCTCGTCCACGCCGCCGGCCCCAACCGCACCGACGAGCGACGGCGAGCGCTCCACCTGTTCTTCGCCCGCCCGTGGGTGCAGCCCCACTGGGACCTCCCCGCCACCATCGGGGACGCGGCCTCAGCCCTCGGCGACGAGCAGCGCCGGCTCCTGGGCTTCGGGCCCGGCCCCCGCCGGTGGGATCCGCAGGCGCGCCGGGTCGTGCGCTGAGCCCGCGGGGGGCGCGGCGGCCAGGCGGGCGTGCTCGCCACGCAAGACCTCGACCGCCTCGGCCACGGCGGCCGGACGGTCGACCGGTGCGATCCAGCCGTGCACTGCGTAGCGCTCCAGGCGGTCGAGCTCGCCCAGCGCCAGCCCGATGCGCCGGGGCGTGGGGCACCAGCGCCACCCCGCCCGGCGCAGCGCCGGTGCGCTGCAGACCTCGATCTCGGGGTGCTGGCGGGCGAAGGTGGCGAGCGTCCGCCGGGCGGCGAGCGGCCAGCTCACGAGCACCAGGCGCCGCACCTCTTGGTGGCGGCGCAGCGCGGCCAGGCCCAGCTCGACGTTCTCCCCCGTGTGGCGGGCCGCCGGCTCCTCGACCACCCGAGCGGCCGGGACGCCGAGCTCGACGAGCCGGTGGGCGAACACGGTCGACTCGGGAGGCTCCCCCGCCGCCGCCGGCCCGCCGGTCACCAGCACGAGCGGCGCCACGCCCGCGGCGTGGAGCGCAGCGGCCCGCTCCGGCACCCGGTGGTGGCGGCTGCCGAAGCAGAACACGGCGTCGCCGGCCTCGACCGGGTCCTCGACGACGAGGTGCGCCCACACGGTGCGAAACGCTCGGCGGGCCTCGCGGCTCACGGGCGACGGGGCCCAGGCGCGCCGGACGCTCCCATCGGCCGCCGCACCCTCCGTCGCACCCATCGCACCTCCCGCTCGGGCGAGGCTAGCGACGCTCAGGCGCCGGGATCCTCGCCGACCTCCTTGAGCGCGTCGCGCAGGGCCCGGCGCACCCGACGAGCCTCGTCGGGGAGCAGGTGGGCGGCGAGGCCCTCCCCGCGCCGCCCGATCTCCTCGACGGTGACGATCACCCGTGGCTCGCCGTCGTCGTAGTCGTCGCTGATGGCGACGCCCCACGAGACCGGGGTGAGGTCGGGATCATCGGCCACGACCGGGTCGAGGGTGGGGTCGAAGGGGTGGTCGTCGATGGAGCGGCGCACCCCCGCATCCTCGCGGCCCGAGCACCGAGCCGGCGAGGATGCGGGGGGCGATCGCGGCCCTACTCGATGGTGCCCTGCCCGCCCTTGGAGAAGGCGTGGGCGAAGCCGGCGATGCTGGCCAGCGC
>JAGQSL010000097.1:0-1376 GCA_020439525.1 Acidimicrobiales bacterium
CCGTCGACCTCGACCACGAGGGCCTCATCGTGCCGGTGGTGCGCGAGGCCCAGGATCGACGCCTCCGGGCCCTCGCCCGCGACGTGGCCGACCTCGCCGGCCGGGCCCGCGGCCGGGCCCTCACCGCCGACGACATCACCGGCGGCACGGTGACGATCACCAACGTGGGGAGCACGGGCAGCGCGTTCCTGCTGCCGATCATCAACCAGCCGCAGGTGATGATCCTCTCCACCGACGGGGTCAAGCGCCGGCCGGTGGTCGTCGCCGATGCCTCCGGCGCCGAGAGCATCGCCATCCACTCGGTGGGCAACCTGACCCTCGGCTGGGACCACCGCGCCTTCGACGGCGCCTACGCCGCCCAGTTCCTCGCGCGCATCAAGGAGATCCTCGAGACGCGCGACTGGGAGTCCGAGCTCTAGGCCGCCGGTGGACGCCGCCCGCCCGCTGCACGTCCGCTGGCTCGGCCGCGTCCGCTACCGCGACGCCCTGGCGCTCCAGCACGGCCTCCACGCGAGCTCGCCCCACGATCACCTGCTGCTCATGGAGCACCCGCACACCTACACGCTGGGCGTGCGGGCCGACGCCCGCCACGTGCTGGTCGAGCCGTCATCGGTGGGAGCCGAGCTCGTGCCCACCGATCGCGGCGGCGACGTCACCTACCACGGCCCGGGGCACCTGGTCGGCTACCCGATCCTGCACCTCCCGGGCAAGGGCGGGGGCGACAAGCCCGACACCGCCGCCTACGTCTTCGCCATCGAGCAGCTGATCATCGACGTGCTCGGCGACCTCGGCCTCGCCGCCGGGCGGCTCCACGGCTACCCGGGGGTCTGGGTCGACCACCTCACGATGTCGCCCCGCAAGGTGTGCGCCATCGGCGTGAAGGTGGCCAAGGGCAAGACGCTCCACGGCTTCGGTCTCAACGTGGACCCGGACATGGCCATGTTCGGCCACATCGTGCCCTGCGGCATCGCCGACAAGGACGTGACCAGCCTCCGGGCCGAGGGCGTCGGGGCGTCGATGGCCGAGGTGGTCGACGTGGTGGTGGCGCGCGCGGCCGAGCGGTGGGGCGGCGGGGGCGTCGAGCGCCACGACGTGGCCTGGCGCCACACGGATGCGGACCTGGCCCCCTTCTCCCGGGGCGAGGGCCCGGGCGAGCTGGCCGGCAAGGTGCGGGGGCCCATCGACGAGCAGGCGGCGGCCGAGGGCACGTCGGTGCGGCTCCTCGGCCGGCTCGCGGACGCAGGCGTGCCCCAGGGGCTGGCCATCGGGGAGCGCAAGCCCGAGTGGATGCGCACGAAGCTCAGCCACGGCCCCGAGGTCCTCGAGCTCAAGCGCACCATGCGCGACCTCCAGCTCGTGACCGTGTGCGAGGAGGC
>JAGQSL010000097.1:1424-3480 GCA_020439525.1 Acidimicrobiales bacterium
TGATCAACGGCGAGCGCTGCACCCGAGCGTGCGGCTTCTGCCTCGTCGACACCCGCCACCCGGAGGCGCCCGACCCGGGCGAGCCCGAGCGCGTGGCCGAGGCGGTCGAGCGCATGGGCCTCGCCCACGCCGTGCTCACCACGGTGGCCCGCGACGACCTCCCGGATGGCGGTGCCTCGCAGTTCACCGCCACCATCGAGGCCATCCGTCGGCGCACCCCCGGGGTCCAGGTCGAGTGCCTCATCTCGGACGGCAAGGGCGACCCCGCCAGCCTCGACGCGATCTTCCAGGCCCGGCCCGACGTGTTGAACCACAACATCGAGACGGTCGCCCGCCTGCAGCGGGCCGTTCGGCCATCAGCTGGCTACGCCCGCAGCCTCGCCGTGCTCGCCCGGGCGAAGGCCGCCGGGCTCACCACCAAGAGCTCGATCATCGTCGGGATGGGGGAGACCTCCGAGGAGGTGCTCGCCACCCTGGCGGACCTGCGCGGGGTGGGCGTCGACATCGTGACCATCGGCCAGTACCTGCGACCCACCACGAACCACCTGCCCGTGGCCCGCTGGGTGCCGCCCGAGGACTTCGAGGCGTGGAAGGAGGCGGGGGAGGCGCTCGGCATCGCCCACGTGGAGTCCGGCCCCCTGACCCGGAGCAGCTACCACGCCCGCGAGGCGGCGCTGGCGGCCGACGGCGGGGCCGTCGTGGCGGCCGGATCGTCGCCGCAGAACTAGAACCCGTTACAGTTCGGGGCCGTGACCGACACCGACTACCGCCTTCTCATCGGCGGCGAGCAGGTCGTGGCCGAGGGCGGCTACGACGTGGTCGACCCCGCCACCGAGCAGCTCGTGGCCGTGGCCCCCGACGCGTCGCCCGCCCAGGCCGCCGACGCGTGCCAGGCCGCTCGCGACGCGTTCGACGCCTGGCAGCGGACCTCGCCGGCCGAGCGCGGTGCCCTGCTGAACCGCTTCGCGGACCTCTGGGACGCCCATGCCGGCGACCTGGTGCCGCTGGTGCAGGCCGAGACGGGCGCCACCCTGCGGGTGGCCAAGACCATCCAGGTGCCGCAGGTCTCCGCCCGCTTCCGGCGCTACGCCCAGCCCGAGTCGAACCTCGTGCCGCTGCCCCCGGCCGTCATGCCGAGCACCCCGCTCGCGCCCGGAGGCCTCATCGGTGGCGTCGAGCACCGCGCCCCGGTGGGTGTCGTTGCGGCCCTCGCCGCGTACAACTTCCCGGTCACCAACATGGCCGGAAAGGTCGCTCCCGCGCTGGCGATGGGCAACACCGTCGTGGTGAAGCCGCCCACCCAGGACCCGCTCGGCGTGATCCGGATGGTCGAGCTGCTCCACGAGGCCGGCTTCCCGCCCGGGGTGGTCAACGTCGTGTCGGCCAGCTCGGTCGAGGCCGCCGAGGCCATCACGACCCACCCCGAGGTCGACATGATCTCGTTCACCGGCTCCACGGGGGTGGGTTGCCGCATCGCCGAGGTGGCGGGCAAGCAGATGAAGCGCCTGCTGCTCGAGCTCGGCGGCAAGGGGGCGGCGATCGTCTTCGACGACGCCGACCTCAAGAACGCGGTGTCGAACATCTCGAGCACCTGGACGTTCCACTCCGGCCAGATCTGCACGTCGCCCACGCGCGTCGTCGCCCAGCGGGGCATCTACGACGAGCTGGTCGGTCGCCTCGCCGGCATGGCGCCGCACCTCAAGGTCGGCAACCCCTTGGAGAAGGACACGGTGATCGGCCCGGTGATCACCGGTGCGCACCGCGAGCGCGTCGAGGGCCTGGTCGCCAGCGCCACGGCCGAGGGCGCCACCTTGGCCACGGGCGGCGAGCGCCCCGGCCTCGACACCGGCTTCTACGTGGCGCCCACCCTCGTGGTCGATGCCGAGAACCACATGACCATCGCCCGCGAGGAGGTGTTCGGCCCGGTCATCACCGTGATCCCGTTCGACACCGAGGACGAGGCGATCGCCATCAGCAACGACTCGGACTACGGGCTCTACGACTACGTCTTCACCGCAGACTCGGGGAAGGCGATGGCCGTGGCCAAGCTGCTGCG
>JAGQSL010000097.1:3555-6945 GCA_020439525.1 Acidimicrobiales bacterium
CGCGACGGCGGCTCGTGGGGCCTCCACGCCTACTCCGAGATGCAGTCGATCATGTGGCTCGGCTGACGCGCCGGGCCCGCCACCAGCGAAGCGAACGAACGGGGACGATGCGATGAAGGCCGTGGTCTGGACCGGGCAGCTCGAGGTGCGAGACGACGTGGAGGTGCGCGACCTGCGGGCCAACGAGGTGCGGGTGCGCATCGCCGCGGCCGGGCTCTGCCACTCCGACGTGAGCGTGGTGAACGGCACCATCCTGTTCCCCACGCCCGCCGTGCTCGGCCACGAGGGAGCGGGCGTCGTCGAGGCGGTCGGCGACGCCGTGCGGAAGGTCAAGGTCGGCGACCCCGTCGTGCTCACCACCCTCGGCAACTGCGGCCAGTGCGACGCGTGCGACCGGGGCCAGCCCACCCACTGCCGCGACACCGCCGGCAAGCTCAAGGCCCCCTTCACCGTCGGCGGCGACAAGGCGTTCCAGTTCGCCAACGCCGGCGTGTTCGCCGAGCACACCGTGGTCACCGAGACCCAGGCCGTGGTGATCGACCCCGACGTGCCGCTCGCCAGCGCCAGCCTCATCGGCTGCGCCGTGCTGACCGGCACCGGGGCCGTGCTGAACCGGGCCAAGCCCCGGCCGGGCACCTCGGCCGTGGTCATCGGCATCGGCGGCATCGGCCTCAACGTGCTCCAGGGCCTGGCCATCAGCCAGTGCGGCCCGATCATCGCCGTCGACGCCAACCCGGCCAAGGAGGCCGCGGCCCGCCAGTTCGGCGCCACCCACTTCATCGCTGCCGGTCCCGACGTGGACACGATCGCGGCGGTGAAGGAGATCTGCCCGAACGGGGTCGACCACGCCTTCGAGTGCGTGGGGCACCCGGCGCTCATCCGCCAGTGCATCGACCTGCTCGACTGGGGCGGCCAGTGCATCTTGCTGGGCGTCCCGAAGTTCGGCACCGAGGCCAGCTTCGTGGTGCAGTCGCTCTACAACGACAAGTCGATCCTGGGCTGCCGCTACGGGGCCGCACGACCGCACCACGACATCCCGCTGTTCATCGACCTGTACCGCGCCGGGAAGCTCAAGCTCGACGAGCTGGTGTCGGCCACCTATGCGCCCGAGCAGGTGCAGGAGGCCCTCGACGCCATGCACGGCGGTGCGCTCAACCGCGCCGTCCTCGACTTCTCGAGCTGACCCGCCCGACGCTCAGCGGCGACCGGCGAGCTGGTCGTCGTCGTGGTGATCGTCGCGGTCGGTCGACGAGGCGAGGGCGAGCACCGCCCAGACCCGCTTGCCCCGATCGAGCGGCTCGACGCCCCACGCCCGGCTCAAGGCGTCGACCAGCAGCAGGCCCCGGTGGCCCTCGGTGTCCCAGGCATCGCCGTGGACGACGCCCGGCATGGAGGGATCGGTGTCGCGAACCTCGACCTGCAGGCCGCCGTCGACCAGCGACACGCGCAGCTGGGCCTCGCCGGTCTGGTGCACCGCGGCGTTCGCCGCCAGCTCGCCCACCACGACGGCCAGGTCGTTCGCGTCCACCGCCGCTCCCAGGTCCGCCGCCGCATCCCGCGCGAAGTCGCGCACCGAGGCCAGGTGCGCCACGTCGGCGGGGAAGCGGATGGAGCGGGCGGAGGTCACGGTCAGGTGGTCCTTGCGGTGGTCAGCGGACGTATCCGCACGGTCCCCTACCCGCCGGCGCCATGTGCAGACCCCGCGTGACGTGGATCACCCGGGTGGGGCCAGGCGGAGGGCCAACGCCACGATGTCGTCGCGGGGCGACTCGTCGTCGGGCCCTTCGACCGAGATCGCCGCGATGCACTGGTCGACCGGGGTGGCGTCGGCGGCGGCGAGCCGATCGACCAAGCGGGCATACGTCTGGTCGAAGTCGCGCGCCCGGCGCTCGAACGCGCCGTCGGAGAAGGCGACGAGGACGTCGCCTGGATCGAGGTGGGCGGTGGCCGTGGGGCGGGCCTGGTCGGGTCGAGCCGCGCCGATGAGCCGTGAGCGGCCGCCGTCGAGCACCTCGACGCCCCCGTCGGCCCGGCGCACCACCGGGGCCGGGTGGCCGGCGACGCTGTAGCGCACGGTGCCCGCCGGGTCGACGACGGCCGCGAACACCGTGGCCATCGCCTGGCCGGGGGTGCGGTCGCTCAGCACCGCGGCGTCGAGCTCGTCGAGGAGGCGGCCGGGATCGGCGAAGGCGCGGACCAGGCCGCGGGTGGTGAACCGGAACTCGCCCATGAGCGCCGCCGCCTCGTCGCCGTGGCCGACCATGTCGCCCAGGAAGACGGCCACCTCGCCCCCGGGCGTGCGCACGGCGTCGTACCAGTCGCCGCCCACCGTGGCGTGGTCGGCGACGGGGCGATAGCGCCAGGCGAGCTCGAGGTCGTCGAAGCCGGGCAGGTCGGGCAGCAGCGTCGACTGGAGCTGGGCGGCGAGGGATCGCACCTGGGCCTCGGCGGCCCGGAGGCTGCTCAGGTCGTCCTGGGCTGCGACGTAGTGGGTCACCCGGCCGAGCTGGTCGCGCACGGCGGCCACCCGCCAGGCCATGGTGAAGCGGGTGCCGTCCTTGCGGTAGTTGAACGTCTCGCCCTGGAAGGGGCGGCCGGCCTCGAGGTCGGCGCGGAGGCGGTCGAGCACCCGTCGGTCGGAGTCGGGGCCCTGGAGGAAGCGGGGGTTGCGGCCGATGACCTCGTCGGCCGCATAGCCCGTCATCCGCTCGAACGCGGGGTTGACGTAGACGATCCGCGGCCCCGGCGCGTCGAGGTCGGCGTCGGTGATGCACACGGCGTTGCGGGCGACGTGGGTCGCGGTGGCGAGCAGCGCCTCGAGCTCGCTGCCCTGCACGTCGCCGAGCGTCGCGGCCACGAGGTCGAACGTGTCGTCGAACGTGGTCACGCGGTCCCTCGGGTCAGCAGGGCGTCGACGAACGCGCCGATGGCATCGAGGCTCGTGAAGAGGCTGTCGACGCGCGCTTCGTCGGGATGGTGGCCGGCCATCAGCTCCATGCCGAGGAACAGCGAGGAGATGGCGTAGGCGATGTCGGCGGTGGGCACGGCGGCGGCGAGGGGCGTACCGGCGATGACCCGGGCCAGGGCGGCCTCCACGAGCGCGGTCCAGGGATCCATCCCGGCCATGACGGCGTCGCGCAGCGCCGGCGACGAGATCGAGCCGGCGAGCATCTGGGTGAGCACGACGGTGCTGCCGTCGCCCACCTCCTGGTCGTGGATGGCGCGACCCACGGCGATCAGCTGGGCGAGGGTGTCGACCTCGCCGAGCTGCTCGGCGTAGCGGGCGGCGCGCCGGCGCGAGTCTTCGAGCGCGGTGGCGGCGAGCAAGCCGTCGACCGACCCGAAGTGGTAGAAGACCAGCGCCTGGTTGAGGTCGCCGTGGCGGGCGAT
>JAGQSL010000098.1:0-9586 GCA_020439525.1 Acidimicrobiales bacterium
GCCCGGCGTCGCGGCGGTCGCCGGCGGGGCGGTCGTGGGCGGCGCCGTCACGACCGGGGCGGCCGTCGTGGGCGGGGCGGTGGGCGCCACGGTCGCGGGCGGGGCGGTGGTGGTCGGCGGCGCCGCCCGGAACGAGATGGCCGCCGAGCGGTCCTGCGACCGGTCGTCGACGTGGTCGGCCACGGCGCTCGTCTTGACCGCGCAGGGGGTGGTGGTGCAGTCCGTGGCGCCGAAGCGGGCGACCAGCCGCATCGCGTTGGCGGTGAACGAACCGGCTGCGTCGGTGGTGACCTTGCGGAGGCCCACCGAGTTGCACGTGTGGTCCTCGCCGGAGGTGGCTCGGCACTGCATCACGAAGAGCTGGGCGTTGGGCTGGTAGCCGGTCCCCGACACCACGACGAACGCCCCGGCGGGGTCGAGGCCGGTGGCGGGCGACACCCGGATGGCGGCATCGGCCGAGGCAGGGGGTGGGGCGAGGAGCGGCGCGGCCAGGAGGGCGAGTGCACCGAGGAGAACAGGTCGAACGTGCATTAAGCGTAAAGGTAGCCTAACTTCGCGTTCTGACAACAGTCCGATCCGCCGATGTGCGACGAACCGTGGACCTGATGTGACACTTTGTCGCAAACATCCCCCGATCCGAACCCACCTGACGGGAGCCCCCGATGCCCACCGACACCCACGCCGACGCTCCGTCGCTGTCCGCCCTGGTGCGGAGCCGGACCACCACGGACCACCGCAGCGCCGAGCGCTCGGGCTTCCCGAGCGCACTGGTGCGCGGCGAGGTGGCCCTCGAGGGCTACGTCGACCTGCTCGCCCAGCACCGCTATGCGTACGAGGTGCTCGAGGAGGTGCGCGACCGGCACCTCTCCGATCCCGACGTGGGCCCGTTCCTCGATGCCCGGCTCCTGCGCTCGCAGGCCCTGGCGGACGACCTGGTCGACCTGGCCGGCCCCACCTGGTCGGTGGCGCACCCACCCTCGGCGGCCACCGTGGCCTACGTCGAAGCGATCGCGGCCACCGCGGTCGACCCGGTCGCGCACCTGGCGCACCACTACACCCGTTACCTGGGGGATCTCTCGGGCGGGCAGTTCATCGGCCGGGTGGCGGCGAGCACCTACGGCCTCGGCGACGGGCGGGCCGGGCGCTTCGCCACGTTCGCCGGCATCGACGACCCGGCGGCCTATCGCGACGAGTACCGGGCGCGGCTCGACGCGCTCGACTGGCCGGTGGACCGCCAGGAGGCGCTGGTCGCCGCGGTGCACGAGGCGTACCGTCACAACGAGGCCGTCTTCGACGACCTCGCTCGCCACGTGGACTGATCGTCGCGACGGGCCACCACCTGGGTCGAGCCCGATGACCGGGTTCCTGCTGCGGCGCGCCGGCGCCCTCGTCCTCACCGTGGTGCTGGCCCTCGCCGGGCTGTTCGCCCTGATGGAGGCGGCGCCCGGCGATCCGTCCGACAACTTCGGCGCCGTGGTGGTGGCCGATCCGGAGGCTCGGGCCGCCATCGAGGCGCAGCGCGGCCTCGACGCGTCGGCGCCCGCGCGGTTCCGGGCCTTCCTCGCCGATGCCCTCCGAGGCGACCTGGGCACGTCGTACTTCGACGGCTCCGACGTGGCCTCCTCGATCGGTGCGGCCGCGCCCGTGTCGCTCGAGCTCGGGCTGCTGGCCCTCGTGCTGGTGGTCGCTCCGGGGGCGGCGCTCGGCGCGCTCGCGGCCCGTCGGCGCGGCCGCCCCGCCGAGCTCGCGGTCTCGGTCGCGTCGCTGCTGGCCGTGTCGATGCCGTCGTACTGGCTCGCCGTGCTGGCCCTGGTCGTGGTGGGGGAGCGGTGGCCCGAGCTCGTCCCCGGCGCCGGCGGCTACGTCGCCTTCGCCGACGATCCCGTGGCCAACCTCCGCACGATGGTGCTGCCGGCGATCATCGTGGGCCTCGGTGCCTTCGCGCTCGTGGCCCGGGCGGTGGCCGCGTCGCTCGGGCCCGCACTCGACGAGGACGACGCCACCTTCGCTCGGGCGTGCGGCCTCCCCGAGCGCACGGTGACCTGGCGCATCGCCGGGCGCCGGGCCGCGCCGGGCGTGCTCTCGGTGGCCGGGCTCGCCGTCGGCGGGCTGGTGACCGGCGCCGTCCTCGTCGAGTCGGTCTTCCAGCTCCCGGGCCTCGGTCAGCTCCTGGTCACCGCCTTCACCCGAGGCGACCTGCCGGTCGCGCTCGGCGGCACCCTCGTCACGGCGGCGCTGCTGCTCGGCGTCAACCTCCTCGTCGATGCGGCCATCGTGCTCCTCGACCCGCGCGTGGCCCGCTCGCGCTCGAACCTCCCCGGAGCCACCTCGTGAAGCGCAGCGCGCGCGTCGGCGCGGTCGTGGGCGGGGTGCTGCTGGGGGCCTTCGTCGTGGTCGCCGTCGCCGGGTCGCTCCACGGCAGCCCCACCGAGCTGGTGGGCGCCCCGCTGGAGCCCCCGTCAGGCGCCCACCCCTTCGGCACGGACTCGCTCGGGCGCGACCTCCTCGCCCGCACCGGCCAGGGCGCTCGGGCCTCGGCGCTCATGGCGCTCGGGGCGGTGGGCGCGTCGCTCGCCGTCGCCGTCCCGCTGGGGATGGCCTCGGGCTGGAGGGCGGGCGGGTGGTTCGACGCCGCGACCATGCGGGTGATCGAGACGACGCAGGTCGTGCCGCCCCTGATCCTGGTCCTGCTGCTCCTCGGCGCCGCCGGCCCCACCGCCACGACCCTCGGTCCCGTCGAGCTGACCCCCGGCACGCGGATCGCGCTCTGCCTCGCCGTGGCGTTCGTGCCCTTCTTCGCCCGGGTGGCGCGCTCGGCGACCATCGCCGAGCGGCGAGCGCCCTACCTCGCCGAGCTGCAGCGGCTCGGCGTCGGACGCCTCGAGCTCGCCGTGGGGGAGCTGCTCCCCAACGTGGTACCGGTGCTGGCCGGTCAGGCGCTGCTCGCCCTGGCGATCGTGATCTTCGCCGAGGGCGGGCTGAGCTTCCTGGGTCTCGGCGTGCCGCCGCCGGCGCCGACGCTCGGGGGGCTGGTGGCGGAGGCGGGCGGCCAGCTCCTGGGGGCGGCGTGGTGGTGCGCGCTCGTGCCCGGGATCGTCCTCGTCGCCGGCATCACCGGCCTGAACCTGGCGGCCGACGCCACCGTCGCCGCCGTCGCCACCCGCTCCACCAGGAACGTGCCATGACCCCCTCGTCCCCCTCCCGTCGGCGCGCCCTGCGCCTCCTCGCCGGTGGGGCCGGCGCCGCCCTCGCCGGCCCCGGCCTGCTGGCGGCCTGTGGCTCTCCGTCGTCGACCGCCGAGCGCGTCGCGGCGCGCCACCGCGACGGCACCCTTCGGGTGGGTCTGGCCGGCGCGCCCGGAAACCTCAACCCGCTCGACTCGGGCTCGGAGCTCACCCGGTGGATCGCCGAGCCCGTGGTGGAGACGCTCTACGAGTACGACGACGACCTGCGGTCGGTGCCGCTGCTCGCCGACGGCGAGCCCGAGGTCAGCGCCGACGGCCTGGCGTGGACGCTGCGGCTGAAGGACGGCATCACCTTCGACGACGGCGCGCCCCTCGAGGCCGCCGACGTGGTGGCGACGCTCGACCACATGCTCGACCTGTCGGCCGGCTCGGAGTGGATCACGTACCTGCTCGACTACGTCCAGTCGTTCGAGGCGCTCGACGCCCGCACCGTGCGCATCGACCTGGCGCGCCCCTACGGCCTGCTGCGCTCGCACCTCACCAACCTCCCGATCACCCGCCGTGACGTGGTCGGCGCCCGCGATCGGATCGTGGGGACCGGTCCGTACCGCCTCGTCGAGCACACACCCGGCCAGGCGTTCCGCTTCGAGCGCAACGCGCGCTACCGAGGCGAGCCCGGTGCCTTCGAGGCGATCGAGATGACGGTCTTCGGCGATGCCGCGGCCCGCCTCGTCGCCCTCCAGCAGGGTCGGGTCGACGTCATCACCTCCGTCTCGCACCTCAGCCTGGCCACCGTCGAAGCCGCTGAGGACCTCCGCCTCGTGCTGGCCGACGCACCGCTCGACCTGCTCTCCTACGTCAACCTCCACCGGGAGCCCTTCTCGGACCCGGCGTTCCGCGAGGCGGTCGCCGTGTCGATGGACCGGGCGGGGGTCGTCGAGCGCGTCTTCGGCGGCCACGCCACCGCCGGGCAGGGGCCGATCGGCCCGGCCGAGCGGGGCTGGGACCCCGACCTGGACGTGTTCGCCGCCGAGCCTGACCTGGCGCGAGCCCGCCGGCTCCTCGCCGGCGCGGGCACCGAGCGCCGCGACTTCACGATCACGGTCGGCACCAGCCAGCTCGGTCGCGACGTGGCCCAGGTGCTGGCCGCCGGCTGGGCGAGGGTCGGCCTCGACGTCGACATCGTGCAGCTCGCGGGCGGCCCGTGGTCGTCCGCCTGGTTGGCCAACGACTACGACCTGCTCGCCAACAGCTTCCAGAGCGGGTTCACGTCGGGCCCGGCCAACTACCTGACGCTCGCCGCCGCCCACTCGCAGAACCTCTTGTCGTGCGGCTACGTGGACCGCGAGCTCGACGGCTGGCTCGACGAGGTGTGGCAGACCTCCGACGAGGCCGCGCGCGACGAGGCGCTGCGGAAGGTGAGCCGTCGGCTCGCCGAGGAGGCGGTGATCTGCCCGCCGGCCTACCCGAAGCTCGCGGTGGCCCAGCGACGGGAGCTGTCGCCGATCGATGTCGGCCAGCTGCGCACGAGCCGCCTCGCCCTCCACCGCCTGCGGTTCCTCGACGCATGAGCGCGGTCCCTGCCCTCGACGTGCGCGGCCTGCGGGTGGTGCACGGCCACGGTGCGTCGCGGGCCGAGTCCGTGCAGGGCGTCGACCTGCACCTGGCGGCAGGTGAGGTGCTGGCGATCGTCGGCGAGTCGGGCAGCGGGAAGAGCACGATCTGCCGCGCCCTCCTCGGGCTGGTGGGTCCCGACGGCCACGTGGCCGCCGATCGGCTGGCCATCGGTGGCGACGACCTCGCCCGGGCGAGCGAGCGCCGCTGGCGGACGGCGCGGGGCCGCGCGGTGGTGCTCGTGCCCCAGCACGCCAGCCGCTCGCTGTCGCCCACCGTCGGCGTGGGGCGCCAGGTGGAGCGGTTCCTCGGTCGAGACGCCCTCGCCCGCTACGCCGACGACCTGCGCCACCTCGGCCTCGAGGCGGTCCTCGAACGGCCCGGCGACCTCCCGGATCGCTTCAGCGGCGGCCAGCTGCACCGGTTGGTCCTCGCCCTCGCCACCCTGGGCCGCCGGCCGGCGCTGATCGTGGCCGACGAGCCCACCGGCTCGCTCGACGCCGCCATCGCCCGCACCACCATCGCCCTGCTCGACGCCCGGCGCGCCGAGCTGGGTGCGGGCATGGTGCTCGTCACCCACGACCTGGGGCTGGCCGCCGAGGTGGCCGACCGGGTGGCGGTGCTCCACGACGGCGTCGTGGTCGAGGAGGGGCCCACGGCCGCCGTGCTCGGGTCGCCGACGCACCCGCGGACCCGCGCCCTCGTGGCCGCCCGGCCCGGCCTGGTGACCACATCGGTCGTCTCCGCCGCGGTGCCGGTCGTGGCCGGCCGGAACCTGTACCGCTACCACGGCGGCGAGCGGGTGGTCCGCGCCGTCGACGACGTGACGATCGAGGTGGGCGCGGGGGAGCTGGTCGCCGTCGTGGGGGCGTCGGGCTCGGGGAAGTCGACCCTCGGCCGGTTGCTCTGCGGCGCCGAGGCACCCACGGCGGGCGACCTCGAGCTCGACGGCGAGCGCATCGACCGCACCGGGGCGCGGCGCCTCGTCGATGCCGTCCAGCTCGTGGTCCAAGATCCCCGTGGGGCGCTCAACCCGGCGCGGCGCGTGGGCCATGCGCTCGTGCAGGCGCAACGGGCCCGCGGCCAGGGCGCCGATCGGGCGGAGCGACGACGCCTCGCCGAGGAGGCGCTGGCGTCGGTCGGGCTCGCCCCGGAGCTCCTCGGCCGCCGGCCCTGCACGCTGAGCGGCGGCGAGGTCGCTCGGGTGGCGATCGCCCGGGCGCTGCTGGCCCGGCCCCGGGCCCTCGTCCTCGACGAGCCCACCGGCGCCCTGGATCGGGAGGTGCAGGTCCAGGTCCTGGCCACGATCGACCGGCTTCGTCGCGCCTCGGGCATCGCCGTGGTGCTGATCACCCACGACCTCGAGGTGGCGGCGTCGGCGGATCGCGTGGTCGTCCTCGATGCCGGCCAAGTGGTCGACGCCGGCGCACCCGCCCACGTGCTGGCGGCGCCGTCCCACGCCGCCACGGCGGCGCTGGTGGCCGGCGCGTTCGCCGGGCGGTGATCCGGACTTCCTTGTCCTTTGCGACAATCTGTGTTAGGCATGCCTAACTTCACGATCTCGACCGAGAGGACGACGGTGATCACCGATGCCGGCCTGAGCGACCTGCGGGTCGCCGCCACGCTGACCCACGCGCTGCCGGGCCTGCGGGCGCACCTGTCGGGGCCCGAGGGCGCGCTGCTCGAGGTGACCTCGCTCCACCCCCTCCGGCTGGGCGCGCCGCTCGTGCTCGCCCTGCCACTTCCGCGCTGCGGTGGGGCGGGCCCGCGAGCGAATGGCTGCCGGCGAGCAGCTCGCGCTCCTCGGCCTCCCCGCCGGGGCCGACCCCACGATCGACCTGACCGTCCCGCCGACCGGCGCCGCACGCGTCGGCGGCCGCTACCGCGTGCCGGTCGAGGGTCGGTGGTGGTGGGCGTTCGCCAGCACCCTCGAGCTCGGCCGGGCCCATGCGCTCGGACGCGACCTCGCCGCCACCTGGCCCGACTTGCCGGCCGGCGACCAGCTGCGCCTCCGCTGGGACCCGCTCACCCAGGTGACGGTGGCCTACGTCGAGACCAGCGCGCCTCCTGGCAGCTCCGGGGAGCGATGCGTCGTGGAGCTGCTCGACGCCCTCCTCGCCCGCTGGACCGTCGACGAGCTCGTCGGCCCGTCCAGCCCCTTCGCCGCCCGCCGCTGAGCGGGCCCCCACCCCGACCACCCACCCACCGAGGGAGAACCCGACATGTCCACCACCGCGCTCGCGCGCCGACCACGCGCCCGGCGGCCGCTCGCCGTCGCCGGCCTCGCCCTGCTCGCCCTGCTGGCCTCGGCCTGCCAGGGCACCTGGGGCATCCGAACCTCGTACCGCTCCTACGTCGCCGGACCCGGCGGCCAGGGCTCGATCACGCCGGAGGACGGGGTCGTGTGGAAGGACGCGGCGGGACCGGGGAAGGGCCCGTTCACCTGGAACGTCGACTGGGCCACCTTCGACCCGGAGACCACCACGGGCTCGGTCCAGATGAAGGGAGGCGTGGTGACCAAGGCGCACCCGCTCGGCGATGCGCACGCGCTCGAGCTGTCGGTCTGGAACCCGCGCCTCGACATCGATGGCGACGAGGGGACGCTCGTCGCCGACCTGACCTACCGGCCCTTCACCGGGACCGACCCCACCACGCTGCCCGCCATCGAGGCGGCGACCGACGTGCCCTTCGCGACGGTCGACCTCTCGGGCGTCGGCTGGACGCGGGGATCGGGCGGCTACTACTCGATCAAGGACGCGCCCATGGTCGGCATCGACGCCGCCATGGAGCTCATCGGCTGGGACGACTTCTACGGCACCGAGGTCGCGCTCGACCCGCTCACGGTCAGCTTCGACCCCGACACCTTCGCGCCCCAGCTCTTCCCGGCGCCGCAGGTGGTCGTGTCCCAGACCGAGGGGCTGCGCCCCGGTGACCAGGTCATCGTGTGGGGTCGGGGCTTCGACCCGGCCGCGCACACCGGCACCCGTCCGCCGCTCAGCGGCCAGCCGTCGGGCCACTACGTCGTGTTCGGCCGCTTCGCCGACGACTGGGCGCCCTCGGGCGGTGCGCCCAGCTCGGCCCGGTCGGTCATCGCCCAGCGGTGGGCCGTCCCCGCCGCCCAGCACCTGGCGCTCGACCCCGCCCAGACCAACGCCAGCTTCACCCGGCTCGACGAGCTCGGCCGCTTCCAGACCGTGCTCACCGTCGGCGCCGGCGGCACCACCGGCACCTACGGCGTCTACACCTACGCGGCCAGCGGGGCGGTCGACGCCGCCCAGGAGCTCGCGATCCCGGTGCAGCTGATCGGCGGCTGAACCGGCGCGGGACGTGCTCGCCGTGGGGCCCGGTTCCGGCGCCGCGGCGAGCACGCCCGCCTACGCTCGCCCGATGCCCGAGACGCCCGCCTCGCCCCCGCCCGCCGAGATCGTCGCCCAGCTCGACCGGGCCACCAAGGTGCGCCTGCTGTCGGGCGCCGCCACGTTCGACACCGAGGGGCTGCCCGCGTTCGGCCTGGAGCCGGTCGGTCTCGCCGACGGGCCCCACGGCCTGCGACGCCAGGCGTCGGGCGGCGACCACCTCGGCCTTCGGGGCTCGCAGCCCGCCACCTGCTTCCCCACGGCGTCTGCCCTCGGGTCGAGCTGGGACGTCGATCTGCTCCACGAGGTGGGCGTGGCGCTCGGCGAGGAGGCGCTCGCCCAAGGCGTCGCCGTCGTGCTCGGGCCCGGGTTCAACATCAAGCGTCACCCCGCGGGCGGTCGCAGCTTCGAGTACCTCTCCGAGGACCCGCTCTTGAGCGGGAAGCTCGCCGCCGCCATGGTCCGGGGCGTCCAGTCGCAGGGCGTCGGCACCAGCGTGAAGCACTTCGCTGTGAACAACCAGGAGTCGCATCGGCTGGTGGTCGACGCCGTGGTCGACGAGCGCACCCTCCGCGAGGTCTACCTCACCGCCTTCGAGATCGCCGTGCGCGAGTCCTCGCCGTGGACGGTGATGTGCTCGTACAACCTGGTCAACGGGGTGTACGCCTCCGAGCACCACGACCTGCTCACCACGATCCTGCGCGACGAGTGGGGCTTCGACGGTCTCGTCGTCTCCGACTACATGGCCATCAACCAATTGCGCGACTACCACAAGCTGGCCCGGGACAAGGCCGACGCGGCGCGCATGGCGCTGGAAGCCGGGATGGACGTGGAGCTGCCCAGCATCGACGCCTACGGCCAGGATCTGATCGACGCGGTCAAGGCCGGCGCGATCGATGAAGCGTTGATCGACCGCTCGGTGCGCCGCGTGCTGGCCATGAAGTTTGCGTTCGGCCTCTTCGAGCGCCCCTACGTGGACCCGCAGGCCGTGGCCGCGGTCTTCGACACGCCGGACCAGCGCGCGCTGGCCCGGGAGATCGCCCAAAAATCCATGGTGCTGCTCAAGAATGACGGCGACCTGCTGCCGCTGCCCAAGAGGTTGTCTTCCATCGCCGTCATCGGGCCCAACGCCGACAGCACGCGCAATCTGCTGGGCGATTATTCCTATCCGGCCCACATCGAGACGCTGATCACGCTCCGTGGTCTGGGCTTCTCCGAACATCCGCTGCCCGAATCCATCAAGTTGGTGGAGGACTACGCCGACATGATCAGCGTGCTGGCGGCCATTCGTCAGGCCGTGGCGCCGGAGACGGAGGTGCGCTATGCCCAAGGTTGCGCCGTGAACTCGGCCGACACCGACGGTTTTGCCGCGGCGGTGGACGCCGCGCAGCAAGCGGATGTGGCGATCGTTGTGGTGGGCGACAAAGCCGG
>JAGQSL010000098.1:9667-10312 GCA_020439525.1 Acidimicrobiales bacterium
TGGCCACGGGCACGCCGGTGGTGCTCGTGCTGGTGGCAGGACGTCCGTACCCCATCCCGCAGTTGGTGGACGGGGCGAGCGCGGTGATCCATGCGTGGCTGCCCGGTGCGGAAGGCGCGCCGGCGCTGGCCGAGATCCTCTTCGGCGACGTCAACCCGGGCGGTAAGCTGCCCATCACGGTGCCCCGCCACGTGGGCCAGGTGCCCATTTTCTACGCGCACCGGCCGTCGGGCGCGCACTCGTTCTTCTACGGCCCTTACACCGACGAGAGCAACGAGCCGCTCTTCCCCTTCGGCTTCGGGCTGAGTTACACGAGTTTTGCATTTGAGAACCTGCGCGTGACAGTGGACGATGCACCCGCCGACAGCGTCCCCTCCGACGGCGCGGTGCAGATCGGCGTCGACGTGGTCAATGTCGGCTCCCGGGCCGGCGACGAGGTCGTGCAGCTCTACACCCGCACCGACGGCGCCAGCGTCACCCGGCCGGTGCAGGAGTTGCGCGGCTTCACGCGCGTGCACCTGGAGGCGGGCGCGCGGGCGCACGTCACGTTCACCGTCGCCGCCGAGCAACTGGCTTACTATGATGCTGCCATGCAGTTGGCGGTCGAACCGGCCACCGTGCAGGTGATGGTCGGCAACTCGGCGC
>JAGQSL010000098.1:10321-10770 GCA_020439525.1 Acidimicrobiales bacterium
GCCGCCTTCACGTTGACAGGACCGAAGCGGCTGCTGCGTCAGCGGTCGGCGTTCTTCTGTGACGTGGACATTACTTGACGAGGAACCCATGCTCAACGCGTTCATACTCGGTGCACTCGCCCAATCCTCGCTGCTGCTGAGCGGCCTCGCCGTCTACTGGATCCGCGTCCCCACGCGGGTGGTGGGCTGGCTGGCAGGCTTCGGCGCGGGTACGCTCATCAGCGCCGTGGCCTTTGACTTGATCGCGCAGGACATCTCCGAAGGGATCGGCGCGGTGCAAGGCGCACTGTGGCTGCTGCTAGGCGCCGTCATCTTCATCGGCGGCGACTATCTTGTCGACAAGCGCTTCGGGGGCGACGGCACCGGCGGCGCGCTGGGCATCGTCCTCGGCGCGGTGGTGGACGGCATCCCCGAATCGGTGATCTTCGGCATCCAGGTGGCGCTGGGCA
>JAGQSL010000099.1:0-960 GCA_020439525.1 Acidimicrobiales bacterium
GACGAGGGCAAGGGGAAGTTCACCGACCTCGTGGCCAAGGAGATGCACCTGGTGGTGCGCTACCAGGGCGGCCACAACGCCGGGCACACCCTGGTGGTGGACGGCGAGAGCTTCGCCCTCCAGCTGTGCCCCAGCGGGATCCTCTACGACCACATCACGCCCGTCATCGGCAACGGCGTGGTGGTCGACCCCCGCGTGCTCATCGCCGAGATGGACATGCTGCTGGCGAGGGGCGTCGACCCGAGCCGCCTGCGGGTCAGCGGCAACGCCCACCTGATCCTCCCGTACCACCAGGAGATCGACCGGCTCACCGAGCGCCGCCTCGGCAGCCGGAAGCTCGGCACCACCAAGCGCGGCATCGGCCCGGCCTACGCCGACAAGGCGAGCCGCGTGGGCCTGCGGGTGCAGGACCTGCTCGACCCGAAGATCTTCCGGGCCAAGCTCGAGGTGCTGGCCAAGGAGAAGAACGCCGTCCTGGCGAAGGTCTTCAACCAGCTGCCGCTCGACCCCGACGAGATCGCGGACGAGTACCTCGACGAGTGCCGGCCCCGCCTCGAGCCCCACATCGCCGACACCGTGAACCTCGTGCACGAGGCCCTCGAGCGCGGCGAGCACGTGCTCTTCGAGGGAGCCCAGGCGACGTTCCTCGACCTCGACCACGGCACCTATCCGTTCGTCACCTCGTCGAACCCGGTGGCGGGCGGCGTCTGCACCGGCGCCGGCGTGGGCCCGCGCTACATCGACCGGGTGATCGGCGTGGCCAAGGCCTACGTCACCCGCGTCGGCACCGGCCCGTTCCCCACCGAGCTCGCCATCTCCGGCGAGGCGGTGGGCGGCAAGGACCGCGAGCTGGCCGACGAGGCGGAGATCGCGCTCGGCGACCACTTCGTGGACGTCGGTCGGGAGTACGGCACCAACTCCGGCCGCCGCCGCCGTCCGGGCTGGTTCGACGCGGTGATG
>JAGQSL010000099.1:1082-5752 GCA_020439525.1 Acidimicrobiales bacterium
ACCAGAGCGACCTGCACGCCGCGGTCCCGGTGTACGAGGAGCTGCCCGGGTGGAAGGCCGACCTCTCGCAGATCACCGAGACCCACGAGCTCCCCGCGGCGGCCGAGGCCTACCTCGCCTTCCTTGAGGAGCAGGTGGGGGTGCCGGTCACGCTGGTGGGCGTGGGCCCGGGCCGGGAGCAGTTCGTCCACCGCAACGCCTGAGGGCGGGGAGGTCGCGCACGTGAAGGTCGTCGTCGTCGGATCCGGTGGGCGCGAGCACGCGCTGGCCGAGGTGCTCGGTCGCCACGCCGAGGTGGTCGTGACGCCGGGGAACCCCGGCATCCCGGGCTCGGTGCCCACCCCGGTCGAGGAGCTGGTCGAGGCCGGCGACGTGGATCTCGTGGTGTTCGGGCCCGAGCAGCCGCTGGTGGCCGGCCACGCGGATCGCCTGCGCGCCGCGGGCGCGCGGGTCTTCGGTCCCGGCTGGGAAGGCGCCCAGCTCGAAGGCTCCAAGGCCTACATGAAGATGGTCGCCGAGGAGGCCGGCCTCCCCACCGCTCGGTGGGCCGCCTTCACCGACGCCCGCGAGGCGGTCGACCACCTCGCCACCATGTCGCCTCCGTACGTCGTCAAGACCGATGGCCTCGCGGCGGGCAAGGGCGTGCTCGTCACCGATTCGCTCGGCGATGCCGTCGCCGACGTGCGCGGCAAGCTGGAGGGCGAGCGCTTCGGCGCAGCCGGCGAGCAGATCGTGATCGAGGAGGGGCTCGTGGGCCCCGAGGTGAGTGTCTTCGCCGTCTGCGACGGCCAGCGAGCCGTGTGCCTGCCCGCCGCCCAGGACGTCAAGCGCGTGGGCGACGGCGACACCGGGCCGAACACCGGGGGCATGGGGGCGTGGTCGCCGCTGCCGTTCCTGCCCGAGGGCTTCGAGGACGAGGTGAACCGGGTGTTCATCGAACCGACCCTCGCCGAGCTGCGCCAGCGAGGGATCGACTACCGCGGGTGCCTCTACGCCGGGTTCATCCTCACCGACGAGGGCCCGAAGCTCCTCGAGTACAACGTCCGCTTCGGCGACCCCGACTCGCAGGTGGTCCTCCTGCGGATGACCTCCGACCTCGCCGAGCTGCTCGCCGCCGCGGCCGACGGCGACCTCACCCGCGTGCCGGCGCCCACCTTCGCCGACGAGACGGCGGTGCTGGTCGTGGCGGCGTCGGAGGGCTATCCCGTCAACCCGCGCACCGGCGACGTGATCGACGGGCTCGACGCAGCCGGCGAGGTCGAGGGGGCCACGGTCCTCGCCGCAGGCGTCGGCCAGCGCGACGGCGCGCTCACCACCGCCGGCGGCCGGGTGCTGAACGTGGTGGGCACCGGCACCGATGCGGCCCGCGCCCGAGCCGTCGCCTACGACGCCCTCGCTCGCATCTCGTGGCCCGGCGAGCACCACCGCACCGACATCGCGGCACCGGCGTAGCTCCGCCCCCCATCGCCAGAAGCAGACTTCGTAGGTTTCCTCGATGCTCGGGTAGCGTCGACGCGTCCGCCCGCAGCAGAGGAGTGCAGCGCCGTGCCCTACAAGGTCGCCATCATCATGGGATCGCCGAACGACCGCTCGAAGATGGAGCCGGCCGCCGAGACCCTCGCCGGGTTCGGCATCGAGGCCGACGTCCAGGTCATGTCGGCGCACCGCACGCCGGCCAAGGTCGCCGAGTTCGTGGGCTCGGCGCGGGCGAACGGCTACGCGGCGATCATCGCCGGCGCCGGCATGGCCGCCCACCTCGCGGGCGCGGCGGCTGCGCACACCACCCTGCCGGTGATCGGGGTGCCGCTGTCGGGTGGCGCGCTCAACGGGGTCGACGCCCTCTACGCGACCGTGCAGATGCCCAAGGGCATCCCGGTGGCGACGGTGGCGGTCGACGGTTCGATCAACGCCGCCCTGCTCGTGGTGCAGATGCTGGCCATCGCGGACGAGGACCTGCAGGCGAAGCTGGTCGCCGACCGCGAGGAGCGGGCCGCGGCCCGCTGATCCGCCGAGCGGTCGCCCGTCAGGCGACGGGCTGGTCGGCGCCCTGGGGCGCGTAGCGCGACGTCGGCATCGTCATGTGCTCGGGGGCGGGCACGTTGCTGCTGCGCGCCGCGTCGGCCGACGGCGGCGCCAGGGCCTTGATCGCCGCCTTGGCGGCACGGGCCTCGGCCTTCGCCAGCCGCTTCTCCTCGCGCCGGCGGTTGCGCTCCTCGCGGCGGTCGGTCGGCGTGGCGGCCGACGCGGCCACCGGCTTGATCGCCTTGTTGCGGACGCCCGAGGCGGTGAGCGCGCAGCCGATGCAGTACGGGGGCTTGTCCGGGCCGAACGCGAACACCAGGCAGCGGCCGCAGAACGGCCGGTTGCAGGTGCGGCAGTGCGCGACGTACGGCTCCTCGAAGTGCCGCATGCAGTGGTTGGTCGCGAGCTGTGACACGGAACGCCCCCCTCCGGAACGGTGCCCCCTCCCATCGGCACGGCGCGGCCCGCGCTGAAGGGATTGGCCCTGCAGGCCGCCGCGGCCGGGGGACTACCGTCGCCCGGGTGAAGCCTGCGGTGCCCAACGTCCTCGCCTCCCGGTACGCCAGCGAGCCGATGGCCGAGCTCTGGTCGGCCGAGCACAAGGTCGTGCTCGAGCGGCGGCTGTGGCTGGCGGTGCTGCGCGCCCAGCGCGAGCTCGGCGTCGACGTGCCCGACGGCGTGGTCGAGGCCTACGAGTCGGTCGTCGACCAGGTCGACCTGGCCTCCATCGCGGCGCGCGAGCGCGTCACGCGCCACGACGTGAAGGCGCGCATCGAGGAGTTCTCGGCCCTCGCCGGCCACGAGCACATCCACAAGGGGATGACCTCGCGCGACCTCACCGAGAACGTGGAGCAGCTCCAGGTGCGCGACGCGCTGGTGCTGGTGCGTGGCCGCATGCTCGCCGGGCTCGCCCGCCTGGCCGAGCGGGCGGCCGAGCACGAGACCACCGTGATCACCGGGCGCAGCCACAACGTGCCCGCCCAGGCCACCACCCTCGGCAAGCGGTTCGCCAACGCCGGCCAGGAGCTGCTGGTGGCGCTGCGCCGGGTCGACGAGCTGCTCGACCGCTACCCGCTGCGCGGCATCAAGGGCCCGGTGGGCACCCAGCAGGACATGCTCGACCTGCTCGGCACCCCCGAGCGGGTGGCCCGCATGGAGGAGGCGGTGGGCGCCCACCTCGGCTTCGCCGCCCGGCTCGACAACGTCGGCCAGATCTACCCGCGCTCGCTCGACCTCGACGTCGTCGCCGCCTTGGTGCAGGCCGCCGCCGGGCCGGCGAGCCTGGCCACCACCCTGCGGCTCATGGCCGGCCAGGAGCTGGTCACCGAGGGGTTCAAGCCCGGCCAGGTGGGCTCGTCGGCCATGCCCCACAAGATGAACGCCCGCTCCTGCGAGCGCGTGTGCGGCTTCGCCGCCATCTTGGGCGGCCACCTCGCCATGGTCACCGCCCTCTCCGGGGGGCAGTGGAACGAAGGCGACGTGAGCGACTCGGTGGTGCGGCGCGTGGCGCTGCCCGACGCCTTCTTCGCCATCGACGGGATGTTCGAGACGTTCCTCACCGTGCTCGACGAGTTCGGCGCCTATCCGGCGGTCATCGCCCGCGAGAACGAGCGCTACCTCCCGTTCCTCGCCACCACCAAGGTGCTCATGGCGGCCGTGCGCCACGGCGTGGGCCGCGAGGTGGCCCACGAGGCCATCAAGGAGCACGCGGTGGCCGTGGCGCTGGCCATGCGCGAGGGCGGCGACAACGACCTCGTCGCCCGCCTCGGCGCCGACGAGCGCCTCGGCCTCGACGAAGGCGACCTCCGCCGGGTGCTCGCCGACCCCATCGAGTTCGTCGGCCTGGCCCCGAGCCAGACCCGCGCCTTCGTCGCCGCCGTCGAGCACCTCGTGGCCGACGACCCGGCGGCCGCCGCCTACCGCCCGGGCGACATCCTCTAGCTCCGCGGTCCGCAGCCTCGTCGGCGTGGCCCACCGCTCCATCCGCTGGGGTTCGCCACCGGCAAAGATGTACGAAGCGATCTTCCGGCTTTGGTAGGTTCGGGCCGTGAGCGAGATCGCCCTTCCCCAGCTGTACTCCGGCAAGGTCCGCGACATCTACGACGCCGGCGAGGGCCGGTTGCTGATGGTGACGTCGGATCGCATCTCGGCCTTCGACGTGGTCATGGCCGAGCCGATCACCGACAAGGGCCGGGTGCTCACCGCCATGTCGGCGTTCTGGTTCGAGAAGTTCGCCGACCTGATCGGCGGCCACCTGATCGCCACGTCGGGCCCCGAGATCGAGGCCCTCGGCATCGCCGACGACGATCCGGAGCTCGCGGGGCGGATCATGCTCACCCGCAAGGCCGAGATGCTCCCGGTCGAGTGCATCGTCCGGGGCTACATCACCGGCTCGGCCTGGAAGGAGTACCAGCGAGAAGGCACCATGCACGGCACCGCCCTCCCCGAGGGGTTGCTCGAGTCCCAGCAGCTGCCCGAGCCGGTCTTCACCCCCTCCACCAAGGCCGAGGTCGGCGACCACGACGAGAACATCTCGTTCGAGGCTGCCGTCGATCTGGTGGGCGCCGAGCTGGCCGAACGGCTGCGCGACGTGTCGCTGCGGATCTACGCCGAAGGCGCGGCGTGGGCCGCCGAGCGCGGGATCATCA
>JAGQSL010000100.1 GCA_020439525.1 Acidimicrobiales bacterium
ACCGGCAACGTCGACCTGGTGACCCTCGGCCTGAACCTGTTCAGCCAGGGCGTCGACCCCGAGATCGACTTCTCCGACATCGATGCCATCCGTCGCACCGCCGAGTACTGCAACCGCCTGGGCGTGCACGAGCGCCACCCCTACGCCGGCGACCTCGTGTACACCGCCTTCTCCGGGTCGCACCAGGACGCCATCAAGAAGGGCTTCGCCGCCCTCTACGCCGAGGCCGAGGCGGCCGGCCGCGACCGCCGTGACTACGAGACCTGGGCGGTGCCGTACCTGCCGATCGACCCGGCGCACGTGGGCCGCACGTACGAGGCCGTGATCCGGGTGAACAGCCAGTCGGGCAAGGGCGGGGTGGCCTACATCATGGAGATGGAGCACGGCTTCGTGCTCCCCCGCCGCCTGCAGATCGAGTTCTCGAAGACGATCCAGCACATCACCGAGGACTCGGGCACCGAGATCAGCCCGGCGTCGATGTGGGACGCCTTCGAGGCCACCTACCTGCCGGCCGACTCGCCGCTGCAGCTGCGCTCGAGCGAGCTGGCCACGGCCGAGGACGGGTCGACCTCGATCACCGCCCACCTGCTCGTCGACGGGGAGCCGTTCTCGGTGACCGGCACCGGCAACGGGCCCATCGCCGCCTTCGTGGCCGCCATCGGCCAGGTCGGCGTCGAGATCGACGTGGTCGACTACCACGAGCACTCGCTCGGGGCGGGCTCGGGCGCGACCGCCGTCGCCTACGTGGAGACGGTCGACGGCGCCCACACCACGCGGTGGGGCGTGGGCACCGACCCCAACATCATCACGGCCAGCCTGAAGGCCGTGCTCGGCGCCGCCGTGCGCGCCCGCGCCGAGCGCTGACGCTCGGGGCCGTCACGCCTCGAGCACCAGGTCGGCCCGAGCGGCGTCCTCCTCATCGGGTCCGGCGTCGTCGCGATGCTCGGCAGCCCGCTCGGCCAGCAGCTCCCGGTTGCGGGTCGGGCTGGGCAAGAAGCAGCCCAGCACCGCGGCGAGCACGCCCATGCCCGCCGCGATCGAGAAGATCGTGCCGTACGCCGCCTGGGCGTCCGCCGCGTCGGCCGCCGAGGTCGGGTCGATGCCGGCCAGGTGCGTCGCGAGGATCGAACCGAGGACGGCGACGCCGAACGACGCCGCCGTGCGGACGTTGAGCTGGCGGACGGCCGAGGCCTGGGCCACGAAGCGCTTGGGGAGGGCGTTCATGCCGGTGACCGAGTTGGGCATCATGGCGAACCCGAACCCGAGGCCCTGGGCGACGATGGCCACCTCGATGGTCGTGGTCGACGAGCCGAGCGTGAGCCGGCTCAGGATCCACGCCGAGACGGCGAGGAAGATCGAACCGACGACGACGGGGACCCGCGGGCCGATGCGGTCGGTGATGCGGCCACCGAGGGGGAAGGTGATCGCGGCGGCGGCCGCCATCGGCACGAGCATCACGCCCACGCGCAGCGCGCTGTAGCCCCAGACCCCCTCGAGCAGCAGCGGCAGGTAGACCAGGATCCCGTACTGGACCACGACGGTGGCGGCGATGACCACCATCGTGTAGCTGAAGATCGGGACGCCGAACATGGCGACGTCGATGACGGGGTGCTCGACCCGGCGCTCCCACGCCACGAACAGGACCGCCAGCACGGCGCCCACGGCCAGCAGCCCGAGCGTGAGCGACGAGCCCCACGTCCAGTCGCCGGCCCGGGCGAACGCGTACAGCCAGGTGACGAGGGCCACGGTGATGAGCGAGAGCCCGACGGCATCGAACGCCCGGTCCTCGCGGTAGCCGGTGTCGCGCAGGAGCCGGACGGCGGCCGCCACCGACACGACCCCGACGGGCACGTTGATGAGGAACAGCCAGTGCCAGCTCACGTTGGTGGCCAGGTAGCCGCCGATGACGGGGCCGAAGGCCGGGCCGGCCATGGCCGCCACGCCCCAGATGCCGAGGGCGGTGCCCCGTCGGTCGGGCGGGAACAGCTCGTAGATCATCGCCATGCCCACGGGCATCAGGGCGCCGCCGCCGAGGCCCTGCACCACCCGGGCGGCGATCAGCACGCCGAGCGTCGGCGAGAGGGCAGCGAAGAGCGAGCCGAGCGTGAACAGCACGAGGCTGGCGATGAACACCACCTTCCGGCCGAGCTTGTCGGCGAGCCAACCGGTGGGCGGCTGGGCGACGCCCACGGCGAGCAGGTACGCCGTCACCACCCACTCGATGCCGCTCGACTCGTGGAGCTCCTTGCCGATCTGGGGCAGGGCGACGTTCACGATGGTCGTGTCGAGGATCACCATGAACGTGCCGAGCAGGACCACCCCCATGGCGATCCACGGGTAGCGATCGGGGGCGTCGGCGGGCGCCGCGGCCTGGGTGGCGGTCACGCCGGCACCCCCAGCTCGGGTGCGGCCAGCTCGGTCAGGTCGTCGGCGGCGCGGGCTGCGAGCCGGGCCAGAGCGGCGAGGTCGGACCCCGACCAGTCGACGAGCGCGGCGTCGAGCAGCTCGGCGTGGGCGGTGCGGACCTCGGCGAGGAGGCGCCGCCCGGCGTCGGTGGCGGTGACCACGACGCCCCGAGCATCGTCGGGGACGCCGGCTCGGGTGACGAGGCCGCGCTCGGCGAGGGCCGTCGCGTGGCGACCGGCGGTGGAGGGCGCGACGCCCAGGTCGGCGGCGAGGGCCCGCACCCGGAGCGACCCGGCGTCGGCGATCCGGCTGAGGGCCACCACCTCGACCCGGTCGATGTCGACGCCGGCTCGGCGCAGGATCCGGTCGTGGACCCGGGGGACGGAGGTGCGCCGCACCAGCAGGACCAGGGCCCGCTGCAGGTCGGCGAGGTCGCTGGCTCGCTCGGTCATGGACCCAGCCTGCCGAGGATCGTTGCAGACTGCAACCTTCTTCGACGACGGGCGTTCGCGCTCCGTTCGCGACCTCCCCCGTAGGGTCTCGGCCATGGCCGGTGCAGGTGGGGCGCGGGGTTGGGCGGTGCTCGCGGTCACGACGGTCCTGCTCGGGGGCTGCGGGGCGAGCGGCACGGCGTCCGATGCCGATCGTGAGGCGACGACCACCTCCGCCGCCGACGCGGCCACCACCGAGGCGGAGCGAGACGAGCCGACGACGACCGTCGAGGAGGGCCGCGGCGACGACATCCCCGACGAGCCCGAAGCGCCAGCGGGCCCGACGAGCGACCTGGTGACCGTGCGCGACCCGGTCAACGACGCCTTCACCGTCGCCGTGCCCGACGGCTGGGACAACCTCGTGTACTCCACGGTCGACGGGCAGGTGCACCGGGAGGTGGTGAGCTCGGTGAGCCCGGACGGCGCCACGGTGCTGTTCCTCAGCGACCCGAAGATCCCGAGCTACTGGAACCCCGACCAGGCGGACTCGATCACGGAGCAGTTCGCCGAGTGGTCGACGTCCATGGACCTCGCGTACTACGACGCCGCCCCCAGCTACTTCCAGACCTACGTGGACGAGAAGTTCGGCCAGCTCGCCGACTTCGCGTTCGAGGGGATCGAGGAGAACACCACCACCGAGCAGAGCCTCCAACGGGCCGCCGACGACGCCGGCGTGCAGTTCCTCGCGATCGACGCCGTCGACGTCCGCTTCTCCTTCACCGACGACGAGGGGGTGCGCAACGAGGCGCTCGTGATCGGCACCACGCTCGACTCGGGCCCGTTCTGGCAGGCCGACGTGGTCGGCCTGGCCACCGCCGGCCGGGCGGACGACTACCTCGACATGCTCTCGGCGATGGCCCGGTCGAAGCAGACCAACCCGGACTTCATCGCCCTGCAGGACCAGCGCCACCAGCAGACGATGGCCCTGATCGCCCAGCGCACCGAGGAGATGACCCGCCAGCACGAGGCGAACATGGCGTGGATCCAAGACAGCGCCAACGCCCACCAGCAGCGGATGGCGTCGATCTGGGCGGCCAACGACGCGAGCGTCGCCAGCTTCTACGACCGCATGGCGTCGAGCGACGTCTCGCACCGATCGTTCCTCAACTACATCAACGACGAGCGCACGGTGCAGACCACCGACGGCCAGCGGTTCCAGGTCGACGACAGCTACCAGCGGTACTGGGTGAACCCGACCACCGGCGAGTACGCCGGCGGCGACGTGGGCTTCGGCGAGTCGCAGCTGCGGGACCTCGGCCTCGACCCGGGCTCGTACCAAGAGGTGGAGATCGTCCCCGGCTGAGCCTTGACCCGCGGGTCAAGACAGGCCGGCCGAGCGGCGGTAGGGTCCGCGCATGGCCATCGACTTCACCCTCTCCCCCGAGCTCGAGGACCTGCGGATGCGGGTGCGGGCCTTCGTCGACGACGTGATCAAGCCCACCGAGGCCGAGCTCACCGATCCCGACCACATCGAAGACCGAGCCGACTACCTCAACAAGCTCATCGGCATGCGGGCCAAGGCCCAGGAGGCTGGCATCTGGCTGCCCCACATGCCCCCCGAGTGGGGCGGCATGGGCCTCGGCCACGTGCAGCTCGCCATGGTGCAGGCCGAGGCGGCCAAGGCCTACTACGGGCCGTTCGTCTTCAACTGCATGGCGCCCGACGAGGGCAACATGCACACGCTGCTGCACTGGGCCACCGACGAGCAGAAGCAGAAGTACCTCAAGCCCCTCTGCGACGGCACGACGATGAGCTGCTTCGCCATGACCGAGCCCGAGGTGGCCGGCTCCGACCCCACCCTCATCCGCACCACGGCGGTCGAGGACGGCGACGAGTGGGTGATCAACGGCCAGAATATCTGGACGTCGGCAGGGCACCTGGCCATCCACATGTTCGTGCTGGCCAGCACTGCGCCGGACGAGGTGAAGCACCGCGGCATCTCGTTCCTGCTGGTGGTCATGCGCCAGCCGGGCGT
>JAGQSL010000101.1:0-4281 GCA_020439525.1 Acidimicrobiales bacterium
CGTCGACCACCCGCCCGGCGTCGAGGACGGCGATGCGGTCGGCGAGCAGGAGCGTCGAGCGGCGGTGGGCCACGAGCAGCGTGGTGCGCCCGGCGAGCACGCGGCGCAGCGCGTCGTGGATCTCGACCTCCACCCGACTGTCCACGGCGGAGGTGGCGTCGTCGAGCAGGAGCACGGCGGGATCGGCCAGCACCGCCCGGGCGAGCGCGATCCGCTGGCGCTGGCCGCCCGAGAGGGTGAGGCCTCGTTCGCCGACGGCCGTGGCGTAGCCGTCGGGGAGGGCCTCAATGAACTCGGCCGCGCCCGCCACGCCGGCGGCGGCGGCGATGGCCTCGGGGGTGGCGTCGGGACGTCCGTAGGCGATGTTGGCGGCGATGGAGTCCGAGAACAGGTGGGCGTCCTCGAACACGACCCCGATCTGGGAGCGCAGCGAGGCCAGCTCGACCGACGCGACATCGGTGCCGTCGATGGCGATCGACCCGGCGCCGACGTCGTAGAACCGGGGGATCAGCAGGGCGAGGGTCGACTTGCCCGAGCCCGAGGGCCCCACCACCGCCATCGTCTCGCCGGGCTCGACCGTGAGCGAGAGGTCGCGCAGCACCGGCTCGTCGCGGCCGTAGCCGAAGGTCACCCCGCGCAGCTCGAGGCGCCCCGGCCCGACGCGCAGCCGAGGGGCGCCGGGCGCGGAGCGCACGGTCGCCGTGGCGTCGAGCAGGTCGAACACCCGCTCCACGCCGGCCCGGGCCTGCTGGCCGATGGTGACGAGCCCGGCGAGCATCCGGGCCGGCGCCTGGAGCTGGCCCACGTAGGTGGAGAAGGCGAGGAAGGTCCCGAGCGAGATCCGGCCCTCCATCGCCAGCCAGCCGCCCAGCGCGAGGACCGCCACCTGGGCCAACGACGGGAGGGCCTGGAGCACCGGCTGGTAGCGGGCCTGGAGGCGCAGCACCCGGATCCGGCTCGCGTACAGGCCCTCGGCGGCGTCGGCGAGGCGGTCGACCTCCCGCGCCTCCTGGCCGAAGCCCTTCACCACCCGTACGCCGCTGACGGCCTCGTCGACGACCCCGGCGACCGCGCCGGCCTGCTGCTGGGCGTCCCACGACGCGGGGAACACCGTGCGGCGCAACCGCATCGAGAGCACCAGCATCGCCGGGGTGACCAGCAGGGCGACGATCGTCAGCAGGGGGCTGAGGAAGGCCATCGCCACGAGGGCGACCGCGAGGAACAGGCCGTTGGCGAGCACGATCGGCAAGAAGGCGAGGAGCCCCTGCACCAGCCCGATGTCGGAGATCGCCCGGCTGACGAGCTGGCCGGTGGACAGCTCGTCGTGGCGGGCCACGTCGAGGCGCTGCAGGTGGTCGTACACCTGCGTGCGGAGGTCGTCCTGCACGTCGAGGCTCACCCGACCCGCCCAGTACCGGCGCACGTAGGCCGCGCCGAAGCGGACCACGGCGGCCAGGACCAGCAGCGCGATCGGCCAGGCGATCGACGCCCGCTGGGCCACGATCACCTCGTCGACGATGTGGCGCACGACGAGCGGGGTGAGCGCCGCCACGACCTGCCCTGTGGCGGCGGCGCCGAGCGCGATGGCGACGTTGCGCCGGTGGGGGGCGAGCGCGCCGCCCAGCCGGCGCAACCAGCCCGGTGGTGGGGTCGCGGCGTCCATGGCCCGTCGGAGGGTACCGACGGGGTGCGCCGTCGGGACCCGTGGGCTCAGCGCAGCTCGGCGTCGATGGCGGCGAGGAGCTCGTCGTAGTCGTCGAGGGCCGGCAGCTGCGGGAACTCGGCGCGGACGTTCGCCGGCGAGTGGAACAGGAATCCGGCATCCGCGGCGAGCAGCATCGTCGTGTCGTTGTAGGAGTCGCCGGCCGCGACGACGCGGTAGTTGAGCCCCTGCAGGGCCTGCACGGCCTGGCGCTTGGGGTCCTGCATCCGCAGCTGGTAGCCCACGATGCGGTCGTCGGCCACCTCCAGGCGGTGGCACCAGATGGCCGGTCGTCCGAGCTGGCGCATGAGGGGCGCGGCGAACTGCTCGAACGTGTCCGACAGGATGACCACCTGGGTCCGGTCGCGGAGGGCGTCGAGGAAGGCGGCCGCACCGGGGAGGGGCTCGAGGCCACCGATCACCTCGGCGATGAGCGACATGGTCAGCCCGTGCTCGGCGAGCAGGTCGAGCCGGTAGCGCATGAGCACGTCGTAGTCGGGCTCCTCGCGCGTGGTCCGCCGGAGCGCCTCGATGCCGGTGCGCTCGGCGACCGCGATCCAGATCTCGGGCACCAGCACCCCCTCGAGGTCGAGGCAGACGATGGACTGGGTGCGGGGCTCGTCGGTCACGGCCGACAGCATCGCCCACCGGGCCCGACCGGCGCCCGTTCGGGCCGTCGGGGGCGGATTCGGGCGCAGCGGCTCCGGCTCGCTACCATGCCGGGCGTCCTCGGAGCACCAGGTGCCCGAGAGCATCGGGGGATCCCCCAGCGCCGCCGGCGAAGCACCGGGTGCGGGTCGACAAGGTCGAGCGCGCCGGGCCGAGCAGCGGACGCCTCGCATCGATCGCGGAAGAAGGCACACGATGATCATCCACGTCACCCGCACGCAGGCCGGCGCGGCATGAGCGACGGCTTCGACGTCTCCGTCCTCGAGGGCAAGGACCGCGCGGAGCTCGCGGCCATCGCCGAGCAGCTGGGCCAGAAGCCCGGCGCCCGGGCGAAGAAGGCCGACATCGTGGCGCTGATCCTCCAGCTCGTGGGGGCGGGGGAGCCCGGCGGCGATGCCGGCTCCGCCCCCGCCGGCGCGAGCGAGGAACCGACCCCCGAGGCCACCGCTTCCTCGTCGTCGTCGGACGACGCCGAGGGCGAGGGCGAGGGCGCGAGCCCGGACGAGCCCGCCACCGAGGCTCCCGAGGGCGACGCGTCCCGCGCCGGCGACTCGTCGGCGGGCCCGCAGGGCGGCGAGGGCGACGGCGACGGCATCGAGCCGGCCAACCGCCGCCGCCGGCGTCGCGGCCGCGACCGCAACCGCGACGACGAGCAGGCGAGCGCCGAGCCCGTCGAGGTCGAGGGCATGGTCGAGCTGCGCGACGAGGGCTACGGCTTCCTGCGCCTCCACGGCTACCTCCCCTCGCGCGACGACGCCTACGTGTCGCTCCGCCAGACCCGCCAGTTCGGGTTGCGCACGGGCGACATCGTGCGCGGCAAGAGCCGCCCGGCCGGGCGCAACGAGAAGAACCCGGCGCTGCTCCAGGTCGACGCCGTCAACGGGCACCAGGCCCACAACCAGCCGGCGCGCCCCCGGTTCGAGGAGCTCACCCCGGTCCATCCGTCGGGGCGGCTGGGCCTCGAGCTGGCCGACGACCCCACCAACGCCACGGCCCGCGCCATCGACCTGGTCGCGCCGATCGGGCGAGGGTCGCGCGTCCTCGTCGTCGGGCCGCCCCGCAGCGGCGCCACGGCGGTGCTCAAGCAGATCGTGCGCTCCGTCGAGGTCAACCACCCCGACGTCGAGGTCTTCGTCGTGCTGGTGCACGAACGGCCCGAGGAGATCACCGACCTGCAGCGGTGGGTGCTGCGCGCCACGGTGGCGGCCACGGCGTTCGACCGCCCGCCCGAGGAGCACGTGGCGGTGGCCGAGCTCGTCGTCGAGCGGGCCAAGCGCCTCGCCGAGGAGGGCCGCGACGTGCTCGTGGTGCTCGACGGTCTCACCCGCATCACCCGGGCCCACCACCTCGCCGCGGCCGCCCACGGGCGCACCGGCGAGGGCGGCCTCGAGGTGGCCGCCCTCGGGCCGGCCAAGCGGCTGTTCGCCGCGGCCCGCGACCTCGAGGAGGCGGGCTCGCTCACGCTGGTCGCCACCGCCAGCACCGAGACCGGTTCTCGGGCCGACGAGGTCGTCGTGGAGGAGGTGGCCAACGCGGCCAGCTCCGTGATCGTGCTCGAGCGCGAGGCCGCCGAGCGCCGACTCGTGCCGGCGATCGATCCCACCCGGTCGGCCACGGCCAACGACGAGGCGCTGCTCGACCGCGCCGAGCTGGCGCCGCGCACCGCCCTGCGCCGGTCGCTCATCGCCCGCCGCGACGAGGCGGGCACCCCGGCGGCGGCGCTCGAGCTGCTGCTCGAGCGCATCGCCGCCACCGCCACCGACGCCGAGCTCCTGGCCGGCGTCGAGGCGCCCTGACCCGACCCCGACCGAGGCGGCGCCGCCGCCGGGAATGCGCCGACGTTGTTCCATTTGGAACCCCTCGGACCACCCGCCACACTGGAGAGACCATGAAGGCCGACATCCATCCCG
>JAGQSL010000101.1:4378-7729 GCA_020439525.1 Acidimicrobiales bacterium
CACCGGCAAGCAGAAGCTGGTGGACACCGGTGGCCGCATCGATCGCTTCGAGCGTCGCTACGGCAAGCGCTCCAAGTAGCTCCACCCCCTTCGCGCCGATTCCGCCAGGTCCCCTGGCGGAATCGCCGCGTCCAGGCCCCATGACCACCGACGCCGACCGCCGAGCCGCCCTCGCCGCCGCCAAGCTCGGCGCGCTCGCGCGCGCTCGGTTCGGCGACGTCGGGCCCGAGGCGCGGGCCGGGTCGTTCCCCGATGGCGCATCGCTCGTGGAGCCCGCCGGCGGCCGGGCCTGGATCCTGCTCGGCGCCGACGCCCCGCATCGCCTCGGCGCCGCGCTGGCCCTCGCCGACCGCGCCGGCGTCGGGGCCCTGCACCTGCTCGTGGAGGGCGCCGACGCCGCTGCCGACGCTGCCGTCCTGGCGCGCCGTGCCCAGCTGTTCGCCGCGCCCCCGGCGGTGTGGCTGGTGGTGGGCACCGAGCTCGAGGCCGTGGCGCCGGCCCCGCCTGGGTCGGACCCGGCGCCCCCGCCCGAGGCCGAGCTCTATCGGCCCGTGCTCGACGACGCCGGGCTCGAGGTCGTGGTCGAGGGAGGGCACCTGATCGGCGAGCTCCACGGGCTCGAGGTGGCTCGGGTGGTGGTCGACGAAGGCGGGAGCGCCCACGTGGAGGCGGGCGTCGGCCGCTTCGACCGGGAGGTCGGGGCGATGATGTTCGCCGAGCTGGCCGAGACCGATGCCCTCGCTCGGGCGGTCGAGTTCGTGGCGCGCCACCGGCGGGCCGGCGCGCCGCGCCACCCGCTCAACCAGCTGGTGCCCGACCGCTGGCTGCGCTCGGTCCTGGTGGCCGAGCCCGCGCGCGTCGGCGCCCGGGAGCTCCAGCCCGTGGGGTCGGCCATCGCGCGCACGAGCTTGCGGGCGCGCGGCGTGGCCACCGCGGTCGGCACCGACCTCGACGGCCGACCGCTCGTGGTCACCTGCTCGACGGGCGTCGACCTCGAGCTGGTCCCGTCGGCGGCCGACGATCGGCTCGCCCACGCGCCCGACGCCCGCCTCGTGCTGGCGGTCCCCGAGCGCGACGCTCTCCCGGTGACCACCGAGCTCGCCCGCCACCTCCGCCGCCCGGCCGAGGTCGTGGCCGTCGCCGACGACTGGGCCGCCGCCGCCGAGGGGCTGAGCTGATGCTCGAGCGCCTCGAAGGGCTCGAGCGCGAGTTCGGCGACGTCGAAGCTCGCCTCGCCGACCCCGACGTGTTCGCCGATCAGGCGCGCTACCGCGACCTGGCCAAGCGCCACAAGGAGCTGGAGGCGATCGTCGCCCGCAGCCGCGAGCTGCGCCAGCGGTCCGAGGACGCGGCCACCGCCCGCGAGATGCTGAGCGAGCTGACCGGCGACGATCGCGAGCTGATGCGGGTCGAGGCCGCCGAGGCCGATGCCGACGTCGAGCGGCTCACGGCGGAGCTCGAGGTGCTGCTGCTCCCGAAGGACCCCAACGACGGGCGCAACGTCATCGTCGAGATCCGCGGCGCCGAGGGGGGCGAGGAGGCCAACCTGTTCGCCCGCGACCTGTTCCAGATGTACCAGGGCTTCGCCCAGCGCCAGGGCTGGAAGCTCGAGGTGCTCAACGCCGACCCGTCGGACATGGGCGGCTACAACGAGATCACCCTGCAGCTCGCGGGCGACAGCGCCTGGACGCGGATGAAGCACGAGGCCGGCCCGCACCGGGTCCAACGGGTGCCGGTGACCGAGAGCCAGGGCCGGATCCACACGTCGTCGGCCACCGTGACCGTGCTCCCGGAGGCCGACGAGGTCGAGGTGGACCTCGACCCGAACGACCTCCAGGTCGACGTGTACCGCAGCTCGGGGCCGGGCGGGCAGTCGGTCAACACGACGGACTCGGCGGTCCGCATCACCCACAAGCCCACCGGGATCGTGGTGTCGATGCAGGACCAGAAGAGCCAGCTGCAGAACAAGGCCAAGGCCCTGGTGGTGCTCAAGTCGCGCCTGCTCAAGGCGGAGCAGGACCGCCAGAGCGCCGAGCTGTCCGACGCCCGCAAGGAGCAGGTCGGCGGCGGCGGCCGGTCCGAGAAGGTGCGGACCTACAACTTCAAGGAGAACCGGGTCTCGGACCACCGGATCGGGCTCACGATCTACAAGCTCGACAAGGTGCTCGCCGGCGAGCTCGACGAGGTGAGCGACGCCCTGGTCCACGACGAGCAGGCCCGGCGCCTCACCGAGGAGCCGTGACCCCCGAGCGCCCGCCCGAGGAGCTCGAGGGCACCATCTCGTGGCAGGAGCTGGCGGCCGAGGCCGCCGACGCGCTGCGCGGGCGAGCCGACGTCGAGCAGCCCGAGCGCGAGGGGCGCTGGATCGTGGAGGAGGCGAGCGGGCTCGCCGGGGCGGACTGGGTGCGCCAGGCGGGGGAGCCCGCCACCCAGCGCGGCGTCGCCCGGGTCGACGCCATGGTGGCGCGGCGGGCGACGGGCGTGCCCGTCCAGCAGGTCCTCGGGCGCTGGGCGTTCCGGGCGCTCGACCTCCTGGTCGACGAGCGGGTCCTCATCCCCCGGCCCGAGACCGAGGGGGTGGTGGACGTCGCGCTCGTGGAGCTCGATCGGGCCGCCGGCCCCCGCCCGGGCCGCGTCGTCGACCTCGGCACCGGCAGCGGTGCCATCGCCCTCGCCATCGCGCTCGAGCGCCCCGGCACCGAGGTGTGGGCCGTCGAGCGGTCCCCCGCGGCGCTCGCGGTGGCGCGCGCCAACCTCGCCGGGCTGGGCATGGCCGGCCGCCATGTCCGGATGGTGGAGGGCAGCTGGTTCGGCGCCCTCCCCGACGAGCTGGCCGGCTCGTTCGACCTGGTGGTCGCCAACCCGCCGTACGTGGCCGAGCACGAGGAGCTGCCGGCGGCCGTGCGCGACCACGAACCGATCGAGGCCCTCGTGCCGGGGCCCACCGGCCTGGAGGCCTACGTGGAGATCGTCGCCGAGGCCCCGCGGTGGCTGGCGCCGGGCGGGGCGCTCGTGCTCGAGCTCGGCGCCGCCCAGGGGCCGTCGGTGGCGACGCTCGCCGCCGAGGCCCGGCTGGTCGAGGTCCGGGTCGAGCGCGACCTCGCCGGCCTGGACCGGACGCTCGTCGCCCACCGCCCGAGCTGATCGTCGGCGCGTCGAGCGGCTCGTCCCGCCGCACGGGGGAGGGTGATCTCGCCGCGCTCGGCGACGAGCGGCCACACTGGCCCCATGACCACGCGCCTCGGGTTCTCCATCATCCTCGCGGGCATCGTGCTGATCGGGCTCCGGGCGGTCAACTGGGTGGACACCGAGATCGCCGACATCGCCTCGGTCCTCGCCATCGTCGTGGGC
>JAGQSL010000102.1 GCA_020439525.1 Acidimicrobiales bacterium
TCTCGATGCGGTGCCAGCCGGTCCAGGTCTGGCCGTCCTCGAGGTCGGCCTCGCGCAGGTCGAGGCGCGGGTCGAGGTCGCCGAACGACTCGGCCACGGGCTCGATGCGCTCCCAGTGCACGCGGGTGGGCGCGTACGCGTCGCGAGCATCGTCGTCGTCGCCGGCGACGTAGCTCGCCGCGAACGCCTTCGTCTCCTCGACGAGCGCCTCGACCTCGTTCTCGACGTAGAGGGCGTACTGCGAGGTGGCGGTGTCGACGAGCGCCTGCTCGTCCTCGCCCAGCACCACCTCGTCGCCTTCGGTGACCGTGAAGTCCGCCTGGATGCCGTCACCCGTCATCCCCGGCTTGCAAGCGGTCTTGTAGTCGCCCGGCGCCGCCTTCACCACGAGCTCTCGGGTGAGCCCGGGCCCGACGTTCTCGACCTCGCCCACGATCCGGACGCCGTCGTCGCCGAGCAGGTAGAACTCGGTGACCTCGTCGCCCTGGTTCTCGACCGAGAACACGAGGTTGCCGCTCGGGGCCTCGGTGGCCGAGAGGTCGCACGCGTCGGCGGTGCTCACCACCGAGATCGTGCCGGCGCCGCCCTCCTCGGAGGAGGCCGACGGGTCGTTGTCCGTGCAGGCGGCCAGCGGGACGAGGAGCAGGGCTCCGGCGAGCAGGCCGAGAGGGCGCGGGCGCATTCAGGTTCCTCCGACGGGGAGCTGGGCCGACGAGGCGGTGGCCTCGCGCGGCGGGGTGGCCGGACCGTTGACGGTCCGGAAGAAGAAGTAGAGGACCGGCACCACGTAGAGCACCCACGCGACGGCCTCGAGCCAGGTGGTGGCCGGGCTGAAGTTGATGGTCCCCTTGAGCAGCGTGCCGTACCAGCTCGACGGCGGGATCTGCTCGGAGACGTCGAAGGCGAGCCGGTCGAGGCCCGGCAGGATGCCGGCCTCCTGGAGGTCGTGGATGCCGTAGGCGAGCACCCCGCCGGCCACGATGACCAGCAGCGCACCGGTCCAGGTGAAGAACTTCCGCAGGTCGAGCTTGAGGGCCCCGCGGTAGATGAGCACGCCGAGCACCACGGCCGTGGCCAACCCGAGCACGCCGCCGATCAGCGGATCGGTGCTCGATCCGGTGGCCTGCGCCCCCGCCCACAGGAACAGGGCGGTCTCGAGGCCTTCGCGGCCGACGGCGAGCAGGGCGAGGATCACCAGGCTCCACCCTCCCGCCTCGACGGCGACGTCGAGCCGGGACTCCAGCTCGCCGCGCAGCGAGCGGGCGGTGCGGGCCATCCAGAAGATCATCCAGGTGATGAAGGCGACGGCGACGATCGAGAGGGTCCCGCCGATGGCCTCCTGGGCCTCGAACGACAAGCCCTTCGGGCCGTAGGTCAACAGCGCACCGAACCCGAGCGAGATCGCCACGGCCACCGCCACGCCGAGCCAGATCCGCGGCAGGAGCTCTCGGCGGTCGGTCTTGACGAGGTAGGCGACCAGGATGCCGACCACGAGGGCCGCCTCGAGCCCCTCGCGGAGACCGATCAGGAAGTTGGCGAACACGGTGCCTCCATCGACGTCGGACAGGCCAGGCATCCAGCGCCCGGACCGTATCCCTACGTCATGATGTTAGGCAAGCTGAACGGAGGTGCGGCGCTCAGCGATCCAGGTGACCGAGCACGAGGGCGGTGGCCACCTCGAGCTCGGCCGCCACGTTCTCCATCCCCGACCACCCGTTCACCCACCCGATGAGCGCCGAGAACCAGACGTGGCCGAGCGTGCGGGTGGCCTGGCGGGTGAAGGCGGGATCGAAGTCGTCGCCCAGCGCCTGCGACATGATCCGATCCATGGCCGCGGCGACGTCGCGCTGGCACTCGGCCGCGCCCCGGTCGGGCGACAGCAGGGCGGTGACCACCGCCTCGGAGAGCTTGGGCTCCTTCTCCATCGCCCGGGTCGCCCGGCGCAGCACGTCCGCCACCCGCGCCGTGGTGGTCTCGCCCTTCGGCGGCTTCTGGCTCACCCGCCGCTCGAGGTCGTGGGTCCACTCCACCATCGCCGCCGCCAGCAGGTGGTCCTTCGAGGAGAAGTACCGGTAGATCGTGCCCAGAGCGACGCCCGCCGAGGTGGCGACGTCGCGCATCTGCACGGCGTCGTAGCCCCCGGAGGCGCCCAGCTCCAGCGCGGCTCGCAGCACCCGCTCGCGCCGCGCGGCCTGGCTCCGGGTGAGCGTGGTGGCGTCGCCGTCCATCGCCGAACCCTACGAGCCGCGGCGGCCGAGCTCGCGGAACGGGACGTCGCGGTCGGCGCGGATCTCGCCCGGGAGCCCGAGGACGCGCTCGGCCATGATGTTGCGCTGCACCTCGTTCGAGCCGCCGGCGATCCCGATCGCCGGGGCGAACAGGAAGCGGGCCTGCCAGTCGGTGCCGGCCGGTGCATCGTCGGCGTAGAGCTGGCCCTCAGGCCCGAGCATCTCGAGCGACGCCTTGCCCAGCCGGCGCAGGTACTCGGCGGCGAACAGCTTCATCACCGACGTCTCGGGTCCGGGAGCCACCCCCTTGGAGAGGGCGGTCTGGAGCCGGTAGCCCAGGTACTTCTGGATCTGCTGGCGGCTCCAGCAGTCGACGAGCTGCTGGCGGAGCACCGGGTCCTCGTTGCGGCCGCGCTTCTGGGCCAGCTCGATGAGGGCCAGCGAGTCCGACGACTTGTTGCCCCCGGCGATGAGCCCGCGCTCGTTGGACAGGGTCGTCAGCGCGCAGGCCCACCCGCCGTTCACCTCCCCCACCACCATGTCGTGGGGGATGCGCACCTCGTCGAGGAACACCTCGTTGAAGTGCTCCGAGCCGGTCATCTGGCGCAGCGGGCGGATGTCGATGCCGGGGGCGGCCATGTCGAGCAGGAAGTAGGTGATGCCCTTGTGCTTGGGCACGTCGGGATCGGTGCGGGCCAGCAGGATGCCCCACTGCGACTCGTGGGCGCCCGAGGTCCACACCTTCTGGCCGCTCACCACCCACTCGTCGCCGTCGCGCACCGCCCGGGTGGAGATGTTGGCCAGGTCCGAGCCGGCGTCGGGCTCGCTGAAGAGCTGGCACCAGACCTCCTCGCCCCGCAGCATGGGCAGCAGGAACCGCTCCTTCTGGGCGTCGGTGCCGTGGCGCATGAGCGTGGGGCCCGCCATGGCGATCCCGACCGGGAACGGGTTGACCGTGACGCCCCACTTGGAGGCCTCCTGGGTCCAGATCTGGCTCTGCATGGGGGTGCAGCCCCGGCCGCCGTAGCGCTTCGGCCAGGTGATGCCGGCCCACCCGTGGTCGACGAGCAGCCCGAGCCAGGCCTTCACCCGCCGGTTGAACTCCTCGGGTGCCATCGTCCCCTCGAGGTAGCCCGTGGAGAAGTCGTCGGGACCGCCCTTGACCGGAGCGTGCTCCTCGAGCCACGCGCGCGCCTCGGCGCGGAAGGCGGCCTCTTCCGGGGTGTCGTCGAAGTCCATCGGCGCCAAGAGTAGAACACGTTCTCGTTTGGGACCGCGTCGACGCCCGCGGACGGGACGAGACGATCGGTGCCAGAATGCGCCCGGACCCGATGAGGAGGACGCAGATGGAACGACTGACCGGGCTCGACGCCGCCTTCCTCTACCTCGAGAACCCCACCAACCACATGCACGTGGCGATGACCATGGTCCTCGACCCGTCCACCGTGCCGGGCGGCTACACGTTCGAGAACCTCAAGGAGTTCATCCGCGGCCGGCTCCACCTGGTGCCGCCGTTCACCCGGCGCCTGGTGGAGGTGCCCCTCAACCTCGCCCACCCGGTGTGGGTCGAGGACCCCGACTTCGACATCGACTTCCACATCCGCCGCATCGGCTGCCCGTCGCCCGGTGGCCGCCGGGAGCTGGGCGAGATGGCCGGGCAGATCGCCAGCACCCCGCTCGACCGCAACCGCCCCCTCTGGGAGCTGTGGGTCATCGAGGGCCTCAAGCAGGACCGCATCGGCGTGGTCACCAAGGTCCACCACGCCGCCATCGACGGCAGCTCGGGCGCGGAGCTCATGGTGCACCTCTTCGACCTCGAGCCCGAGCCGGCCGACCCGCCCCCGCCCGGCGAGCGCGACGCCGAGCACATCCCCAACGACTTCGAGCTGCTCGGCCACGCCGCGGCGTCGCGCGTCCGCAAGCTGATCAAGCTGCCGAAGCTGCTCGGCGAGACGGTCGGGGCCGTGAACCGCGTGGCCCAGGGCCGCCGCGACCCCACGAGGAGGGTCGGCGCGGTGCCCCTCACCGCCCCGCGCACCCCGTGGAACGGTCCGCTCAGCCCGATGCGCAACGTCGGCTTCGCGCGCGTGCCCCTCGACGACGTCAAGGCGCTCAAGACCACGTTCGGGTGCACCGTGAACGACATCGTCTTGGCGCTGTGCGCCGGCACGCTGCGCTCGTACATGCTCGACAAGGGCGAGGTCCCCGACATCCCCCTGGTCGCCGCGTGCCCGGTGTCGGTCCGCGCCGGCGACGACAGCGCCGGCGGCAACAAGGTCTCGGCGATGTTCACGACGCTCGACAGCCAGCTCGACGACCCGCTCGAGCGCGTCCGCGCCATCCAGGCGTGCACGGTGGGCGCCAAGGAGGAGCACAACGCGGTGGGCGCCGCCATGCTCCAGGACTGGGCCGAGTACGCCGCCCCGAACACGTTCAACCTGGCATCGCGGCTCTACTCCAGCTGGGGCCTCGCCGACTCGCACCGCCCGATCCACAACGTGATCATCTCCAACGTCCCCGGCCCGCCGTTCCCGCTCTACTACGCCGGCTGCGAGATGGTGGCGGCCTATCCGATGGGCCCGGTGATGGAGGGCGTGGGCCTCAACATCACGGTGATGAGCTACCGGGGCTCGGTCGACTTCGGCTTCATGGTCGACCGCGAGCTCGTGCGCGACGTGTGGAACATGGCCGACCGGGTGAAGGACGCCCTCGCCGAGCTCCAGGCCGCCGCCGCCCAGCTCGAGGGCGGCGGATCGAGCGCCGGGCCCACCGAGCTGGCCGCCATCCCCGCCCCCGAGCCCGCCGCCTCGGCGAACGGGGTGAGGGCGCCGAGCACCGACGGGGCCACTGCCGACGACGACGGCTCCGACGTGCCCCGGGCCAAGCCCGCCCCCCTGCGCGCCGACCTCGCCTGACGTCGACGTTCTGGCGCAGAGCGGCCCGGATCGGGCACGACCGCTCCAGAAGCTCCGGCGGTGGCTTGTGAAAAATAGAACGTGTTCTCGTCGGATGGTAGAAACCCACCCATGGGGTTCAACATCGCTGACCTGTTCGAGCGCGCCGTCGATGCCGTTCCCGACCGCACGGCGCTGGTGTGCGGCGACACGATCCTGACCTTCGCCGAGCTCGATGCCGAGGCCAACAAGCTCGCCAACCACCTGCTGGCCGAGGGCTTCGGCCACGGCGACCACATCGGCATCTACGGCCAGAACTCGGCCGAGTGGATGATCGCCATGATCGGGATCTTCAAGGTCCGCGCCGTGCCGATCAACATCAACTTCCGCTACGTCGAAGATGAGCTCGTCTACCTGTTCGACAACGCGGACCTCGTGGCCCTCGTGCACGATCGTGAGTACCTCGACCGCATCGAGGCGGTGGTCGAGAAGGTGCCCGGCGTGCGGCACTACCTCATGATCGACGACGAGACGGACCTCGACCCGAGCCGCATCGGTGCCGTCGCGTGGACCGACGCCCTGGCCGGGCAGTCCACCGAGCGCCCGCAGCTCGATCGGTCGCCCGACGACCACTACGTCATCTACACCGGCGGCACCACCGGCATGCCCAAGGGTGTGGTGTGGCGCCACGAGGACGTCTTCTACGCGCTGGGCGGCGGCATCGACGCCTACACCAACGAGCGGGTCACCACCCCCACCCAGCTGGCCGAGAAGGCCGCGGCCGCCGAAGCGCCGATGGTCGCCCTCCAGGCCCCGCCCCTCATGCACGGCGCCGCCCAGTGGGGCGCGCTGCGCTTCTTCTTCGAGGGCAACACCGTCGCCTTCATCCGCAAGTTCTCGCCGGAGGCCGTGTTCGACGAGATCGAGCGGTCGCGGGTCTCCACCCTGCTGATCACGGGCGACGCCATGGCCCGCCCCCTGATCGAGTGCCTCGAGGCGAACCCGGGCCGGTGGGACCTCAGCTCGTTCTTCGTGCTGTCGTCGAGCGCGGTCACCTTCTCCCCTGCCCTCAAGACGCGCATGCTCGAGCTGCTCCCCGACATCATGATCGTCGACGCGATCGGCTCGTCCGAGGGCGGCATGAACGGCATGGTGATCCAGACCAAGCACGAGACCATCTCGCACTCGGGCGGCGGCCCCACCGTGAAGGCCGGGCTCGACGCGACCGTCATGGACGACGAGCTCAACCCGGTGCCCGCCGGCTCGGGCATCGTCGGCAAGCTGGCCCGCTCGGGCAACATCCCGATCGAGTACTACAAGGACCCCGAGAAGACGGCCAAGACCTTCGTCACCGACGCGGCCGGCAAGCGCTGGGTCATCGCCGGCGACTTCGCCAGCCTCGAGGAGGACGGCACCATCACGCTGCTCGGCCGGGGCTCGGTGTGCATCAACTCGGGTGGCGAGAAGATCTTCCCCGAGGAGGTCGAGCACGTCTTGAAGGCGCATCCGTCGATCTACGACGTGCTGGTCGTCGGCGTGCCCGACGACCGGTGGGGCCAGGCCGTGTGCGCCGTGGTGCAGCGGCGCGACAGCGTGGAGGAGCTCACCCTCGAGGACGTCCAGGAGCACGCCCGCGGGCACGTGGCCCGCTACAAGGTCCCCCGCCACCTGGTGTTCGTCGACTCGATCGTGCGCTCCCCGAGCGGCAAGCCCGACTACCCGTGGGCGACCAAGCTGGCCGCTGACGAGGTCGCCGCTCGCGCCTGATCGGGCCGCGCCGGTTGCCGCACCCGACCGATCGGGTACGAGGCGACATGATCGCCCTGCTCCGCCGAGCCCTCATCTTCCTCGTGCCGTGGGCGTGGCGACGCTGGCGACGGAGCCGCTCGGACGAGCAGCCCGCCGCCGACGCCACGGCCTGATCGGGGCTCCCGAGGATCAGGTGCCGGTGAAGTTCGGCGTCCGCTTCTCCTTGAACGCCTGCGGCCCTTCCTTGGCGTCGTTGGTGTTGAAGATGATCGGCTCGCCGATCTCCAGCTCCCGAGCCAGGCCATCCGCCTCGGTCATGCCGGCGGTCTCGCGCATGGACTGCAGCACCGCCTTGACGGCGAGGGGACCGTTGGCCGCGATGAGGTCGGCCAGCTCCCGGGCCTTGGCGAGCGCCTCGCCGTCGGGCACCACGTGACCGATCAGGCCGATGTCCTTGGCCTCCTGGGCCGAGATGAGCCGACCGGTGAGCAGCAGGTCGGCGGCCACGGTGAAGGGGATCTGGCGCTGCAGGCGGACGGTGGAGCCGCCGAGCGGGAACAGGCCGCGCCGCACCTCGGCGATGCCCAGCTGGCTCGACTCGCCGGCCACGCGGATCTCGGTGGCCTGGAGGATCTCGGTGCCCCCGGCCACGCAGTAGCCCTCGACGGCGGCGATGATCGGCTTCGAGGGCCGGAAGTGCCGCAGCAGGGCCTTCCAGTGCAGGTCGGGGTCCTTGGCCATGCGGGCCATCTCCTCGTCGGTGAACCCCGCCGCCAGGGCCTTGAGGTCCATTCCCGAGCAGAAGTCGCCACCGGCGCCGGTGAGGATGCCCACCCGCAGCTCGGGATCCTCGTCGAGGAGCTTCCACGCGTCGGCGACGCCGACGAGCATCGACGGGCTGAACGCGTTCTTGGCTTCGGGCCGGTTGAGCGTCACGGTGAGGATGTGGCCGTCGCGCTCGACCAGGTAGTGCGGCGTCTCGGCGGTGGTGTCTGACATGGTCGTCAGACTAGAACACGTTCTCGTTTCGGTCCGTCGTCACCGGCCGAGCAGGCGTCGGAGCGGAGCTCGTGGCGGTGCTCGCCCATCGCGCTACTCGCCGAGCTTGGCCTCGATGCGCCCGAGGGCCTCGACCACCCGGTCGGTCTGCTCCTGCTGCTCGACGATGAGCCGGGCGAGCCAGAACCGCAGCAGGCGGGCCAGCGAGAACCGCAGGAACAGCCCGAGGCCGATGATCGCCAGCCCGAGGCCGAGCACGCCGCCCGAGAGCAGCATCGGCACCTGGTCGGCCACGTACTTGGAGCCCGAGGCGTTCCAGTAGGCCAGCAGGATCAGCACCACACCGATGATGGGGAGCGCCACGCCGAGCTTCAGCAGCAGCGACTCGGCGTCGGCCGAGGGCTCGGGGACGTGCAGCTCGTCGATGCCCTCGGTGAGGCGGTCGGCCGCGTTGGTGGGGGTGGGATCGCTCATGGGGTTGCTCCGAGGTAGGCGGCCGAGAGGTCGGCCTCGAGGTCGGCGGGGGTGCCAGCGGCGACGACGCGGCCGTGCTGCATGATCACGGCGTGGTCGGCCACGCCGAGGACGGTGCGGGCGAACTGCTCGACCACGAGGATCGACACGCCCTCGCGGGCGATGCCGGCCACGAGCTCGTACAGCTCGGCGACGATCAGCGGGGCCAGCCCCATCGACAGCTCGTCGATGATGAGCAGGCCCGGCTCGGTGGCGAGGCCTCGGGCCATGGCGAGCATCTGCTGCTCGCCGCCCGACATGGTCCCGGCCACCTGGTCGATGCGCTCGCCCAGGCGGGGGAAGCGCCCGACGGCGCGCTCGACGATGTCGGCGGCGGGCTGGCCGCGGTAGCTGGCCATCACGAGGTTCTCGCGCACGGTGAGGTTGCGGAAGATGCCCCGGCCCTCGGGGATGGTGCACACGCCGAGACGGGCCAGCGCCTCGGGCTTGGCCCCGTTGACGTGGCGTCCGGCGATGTGCACGCAGCCCGACGCCGCCGGGTGCTGGCCGGTGGCCACCAGGAGGGTGGTGGTCTTGCCGGCGCCGTTGGGGCCGAGCAGCGCGACCACCTCGCCGCGCGGGACCGAGAGGTCGACGCCGTGGAGCACCTGGATGCGCCCGTAGCAGGCGGTGACGTCGCGCAGCTCGAGCAGCGGTGCGCTTCGTTCGCCGTGGGCGTGCTCCTCGACGTGGGGGTGGGCGGGCGCGCTCATCCCGGGGCCCCCGGGTCCTGGCCGAGGTAGGCGTCGATCACGGCCGGGTCCTTCTGGACCTCGATCGGCGATCCCGACGCGAGCACCTCGCCGAAGTTCAGCACCGTGATCTGGTGGCACAGGCGCATGACCAGCGGGACGTCGTGCTCGACGATCAAGATCCCGAGGCCGTCGCCCGCCAGCTCCTGGAGGATCTCGGCGAAGCGGTCGGTCTCGTGCTCGTCGAGGCCCGACGCTGGCTCGTCGAGGAGCAGCACCCGAGGCGTGCACGCGAGTGCCCGAGCGAGCTCGACGAGACGGGCCGAGCCGGTGGAGAGCGAGTCGGCGCGCTGGTCGGCCACGTCGGCGAGGCCGACCCGATCGAGCAGCTCGTCGGCGACGGCGGTGGCGGGCCGGGACTCGGACCGGTTGAGCTCGGCCGCGGTGCGCACGTTGTCGCGCACGGTGAGCGAGCCGAACAGCTCGAGGCGCTGGAAGGTGCGGGCGATACCCCGCCGAGCACGCTTGTGCGCCGACATCGACGTGATGTCGGCGCCGCCCAGCAGCACCTTGCCCCGGGTGGGCGGCTGCAGGCCGGTGATCACGTTGAACGTGGTGGTCTTGCCGGCCCCGTTGGGGCCGATGAGCCCGGTGATCTCGCCCGGCTCGACCCGCAGGTCCACGTCGTGGACCGCCATGTGGCCGCCGAACCGGACGGAGATCTCACGCGTCTCGAGGATCGACACGGCACCTCCCCCAGTCCAGGCCCAGCTCGCCGTCGAGCACGGCGAGGTCGGTGGCGGTGGTGGCGCCCGAGGTGACGAGCTGCTCGGGCGACAGCGGCCGGGGCGCCGGCAACAGGAGGTCCATCGCCCGCTGGAACGTGGTGGCCGGGGCATGCGAGCCGACCTCAGCGCGCCGACGGGCCTTCTTCAGCCCCTCGACCGTCTGGGCGATCGCCCCGTTGGGGTTGTTGGCCAGGCCGATGCCGGCGAGGCCCGGAAGCAACGTCATGAGGTCCTGGAGCGCCGGGTAGTACTCGCCGATCAGCGGTGACACGGCCAGCACGACGCCGCCGAACAGGGCGCCGGCCACCGCGGCGATGCCGCCCACCACCGTGAGCAGCACGAGGGGCAGGCCGGGCAGCGCGCCCTGGAGGAGCGCGAACTGCTCGGTGCCGACCTGGCCGCGCCAGCCGCCGTAGAGCACGCCGCCGATGCCGGCGATGGCCGCCGAGAGGGCGAACACCTGGACCTTGAGGAACGTGAGGTCGAGGCCGAGGGTGGCGCAGGCCGCCGGGGAGTCCTTCATCGCCTGGAGCCGTCGGCCCATCGGGCCCTTGCGCAGCGCGGTGACGACCATGCCCAGCAGCGAGAACGTGACGGCCATCAGGATCAGGTTGGCTCGGTCGCCCTCGAAGGAGATGCCACCGAGGTGGAGGCGGTCGATCGGGGCCACGCCCTGGGTGAAGCCGTCGATCTCGGGGAAGATCGCCTTCTCGCAGAAGAGCGCGAACGCGAAGGTGAGCAGCGCGAGGTACAGGCCCTTCAGCCGCAGCGCCGGCAGCGAGACGAGGGCGCCGACCACCGCGCAGACGGCGACGACGAGCAGGAGCACGGCCGGGTTGCCGTCGCTCCCCCAGGTCGCCATCACCCCGGCGCCGATGCCGGCGAACGCGAGCGGGGCCAGCGAGATCTGCCCGGCGTAGCCCGTGAGCGGGATCAGCGAGAGGGCGACGATGCCGAGGGCGAGGCCGTAGCCGACGCTGGTGAGCGCCTTGGCGGAGATGAGCTCCGGCAGCACCGCCGCCGCGGCGACCAGCGCCGCGCTCGACAGCAGGACGGTGCGCCACGACGGGTCCGGCACGCGCGCCGGATCCTTCGGCTCGCCGAAGACCGACGCCTTGTCCTGCGGGACCAGGATCAGCACGGCGAACAGCATCAGGGCCGGGACGGTGTCGACCGAGATCCAGGAGGGCAGGTCGTCCTGGTAGGAGTTCACGGCCTCGCGGGCGATCCCGAGGATCAGCGCGCCGAGGGCGGTGAGGGGCAGCGAGCGGAGCCGGCCGACCATCGCCGCGGCGTAGGCGTTGATCACGAGCAGCGTGAGCTGGTTCTGGTCGAGGGCGAGGATGGGGGCGATCAGCACCCCGGCGATGCCGGCCAGGGTGCAGCCGAGCGCCCACGACAGGCTCGAGATCCGATCGGGGGAGGCGCCGTTGAGCGCGGCGAGCCCCCGGTTGTCGACCACGGCGCGCATGGCGGTGCCGGTCCGCGACCGGTAGAGCAGCAGCCGGAGGGCGACCGCGACCACGATCGCCGTGGCGAACACGATCAGCTGGTGGTAGCGGATCACCACCCCGGCGACCTCGACGGTGCTGCCCTCGAAGAAGTACGGGAGCGACGCCTGGACCGTGTCGGGCGGCCAGATCACCGTGGCGCCCTGGATCAGGGCGACGAGCAAGCCGATCGGCACGACCAGCCGGGTGATGGGCGCGGCGTCGTGCAGTCGGCGCATGAGCACGACATCGATCAGCCAGCCGAGCCCGGGTGCGAACACGAGCAGGGTGAGCACGAGGGCGAGCGGGACGGGCAACCCCCAGGCGTCGGGTGAGCTGAGCTGCCAGTAGACGAAGGCCGACACCATGGCCACCGCGCCGTGGGCGAAGTTGAAGATGCCCGAGGTGGTGTAGGTGACCACGAGCCCGCTGGCCGCCACCGCGTAGATGGCGGCGCTGACGAGCCCGAGGACGAGGATGTCGGTCATGGGGTCAGGGCCTCAGTTGCCCTTCGCCTTGGCGCCCTCGCCGTAGTCGCCCTCCAGCGGGATCGCGTAGTCGGCGTTGCAGTCGAACGTCGCCGGCTCCTCGGGGTAGAGGCGAGCGAAGGCGCCGTCGACCACCTGGGTGAAGGCGAGGCACGGGGCGCCCTTGTTGGCGCCGGGGTCGCTGGTGCCGTGGAGCCCGCCGCCGTCCCACTCGTGGACGTCCTTCAGGGCGGCGAGCAGCGAGTCACGGCTCAGGTCGTCGCCGAGCGACTTCACGGCGGTGGCGAACAGCAGGCCGGCGGACCACGCCTGGACGCCGAGCGAGGTCGGCTCGATCTTGGCGCCGAGCTGGTCGTAGGCGTCGAGGTAGGCCTGCAGGGCGGGCGACTCGTCGGCGTCCTCGAAGGGGACGGTGTTCAGCTGCACCACCACGCCCTCGGCCGCCGAGCCGGCGTCGAGCAGCTGGGGGTCGTAGTACTGCTGGCCCAGCTCGATGACCTCGGGATCGACCTTCTGGGTCTCGATGTCCTTCAGCAGCTTGACCGCCTCGGCCGTGCTGTTCACGAAGTTCACGTACTGCACGCCCTTGTCCTTCATCGCCTTGGCCTCGGCGATGTAGTTCTCCTGGATGACCTCGGTCTCCTTCTCGTAGACGAAGGTGAACCCGACCTTCTCGTAGGCCTCCTTGATGCGCTCGGCCTGGCTGCGCGCCGTGTCGATGCCGCCCCAGAGCAGCGCCGCCTTCTTCACCGCCTCGGGGTGGTTGTCCACCTGGTACACGGCGGGCGCCGAGTTGAAGGTGGCCGACGGGTTGGGCAGCGGCTGCACGAGGCGGTCGCTGTCGGCCTTGGCGGTGGTGGCGGTGTAGGCCGGCACCTCGACCAAGCCGCAGTCGACCATGGCCTGGGCGCCCTGGTTGTCGGACACCGAGCCGGACCCGACGATGGCCCAGACGCCGGCGTTGCACGCCTCCTGGGTGGCCTCGAGGTGGCTGAAGAGCTTGGAGTCGATCTTGGTCAGCGCCAGCTTGCGCCCGTTGATGCCGCCGTAGCCGTTGCACCAGTCGACGAAGGCCTGCACCGACTCCTCGATGCCGGCCGTGGGCACCTTGATCTGCCCGGCACGGTCGGAGATCACGGCGATCTTGATCTCGTCCTGGGACACGCCGGTCTCGCCGGCGGGCACGGCGCCGGGGGGCGCCTCGCCCTCGCCGCACGGCACCGGCAGGGTGCCCACCATCGGCCCCTCGTCGCCCTCGTTGGTGATCCCGGCGCCCTGCTCGCCCCCGGTCCCGCCCGGCGCGGCCGACGCGCTGGCGGTGCCACCGCCCGTGGCGAGCTCCTCGTCGGACAGGCGGCTGCCGCACGCGGTGGCCACGACGGCCAGCGCGCACAGCAGGGCTAGGCAACGGATCTTCACGAGCGGGTCCCCCTTCGCGGTGGATGGCGACAGTAGCGCGGCCCCCGACGGCTTCTGACGGCGCGTCAGATCGGCCGGCGGGCGGGTTCGGCGGAGGATCGCCCTCAGCCCGCGGCGAGCATCGCCCCGAGGCGCTGCAGGTGCGAGGTGCCCCCGCCGAGCGTCATCTCGACGTGCTTGGCCCAGCGGAACGTCCGGTGCACGGGGTAGTCGAGGTCGACCCCGATGCCGCCGTGGAGGTGCTGGGCCGCGTGCACCACCCGCTCGGCCCCCTCGGCCGCCCAGAACTTGGCGACCGCCAGCTCCTCGGCGGCCGGCAGCCCGGCGTCGAGGCGCCACGCCGCCTGCTGGGCGGTGAGCCGGATCGCCTCGGTGTCCATGTAGGCGTTGGCGCAGCGGTGGGCGACGGCCTGGAAGGTGGCGATGGGCGTGTCGAACTGCTTGCGCTCGCTGGTGTAGGTGGCGGTCGTGCGCAGCGCGGCCTCGCAGACGCCGGCTTGGACGGCGCACAGCCCGGCGATCGCCCGGTCGACGATCCAAGCGACGACCTGGGCGCCGCCGTCGACCTCGCCGAGCACGTCGGCCTCCCCCACCGCGACGCCGTCGAGGGCCAGCGTGGTGAGCGGCTCGCCGTTCATCGAGGTGTTGCGCTCCTGGGCGACGCCGGTCGCGCCGGGATCGACGAGGAACACGGTGCTGGTGCCGTCGCCCGTGCGGGCGGGCACGAGGGCCCGGCCGGCGAGGTGCGCGGCGGGCACGAGCCGCTTGGTGCCGGTGAGCACCCAGCCGTCGGCGGTCCGCTCGGCGGAGGTGGCCGGCACCTCGGGCGGCAGGCCCACCGACCCCTCCGAGAGGGCGGCGGTCAAGATGAGGTTGCCGTCGACCACCTGCGGGAGCAGCTCGGCCTGCTGGGCGTCCGTGCCGAACTCGGCGATCGGCAGCGCACCGAGGGCGAGGGTGGCCCACACCGGCACTGGGGCCACGGTGCGGCCCACCTGCTCGAGGATCAGGCCCAGCTCGAAGGCGCCGTAGCCACCACCGCCGTGGGCCTCGGGCAGGCAGAGGCCGAGGAGGTCGGCCTTGGCCAGCTCGGCCCACACGTCGGCGGCGAACCAGTCGGCGTCGGACGTCTCGAGCTCGCGCAGGCGCTCCGGTGGGAGGCGGTCGGCGAGGATCTGGCCGGCGAGGTCGCGGATGGCGGCCTGCTCGTCGGAGAGTGCGAAGTCCATCGGGTAGCTGCCCCCTACATCCGCGGCATGCGGGGCATGCCGAGGCCGAACATGGCGATCAGGTCGCGCTGGATCTCGTTGACGCCGCCGCCGAAGGTCAAGATGAGGCTGCCCTGGGCGGCGCGGTCGAGCCGGCCGGCCAGCGCGGCGGCCGGTGACTCGGGCTGGAGCACCGCCTCCTGGCCGATGATCTCCATCAGCAGCCGGTACGCCTCGGTGAAGAACTCGGTGCCGAACACCTTGATCGAGCTGGCGTCCGCGGGGTTGACGTGCTGGCCGCCCGCCTCGAGCGCCGCCACCTTCCAGTTGAGCAGCGTGAGGTACTCGATGCCGGCGCGCACCCGGGCCAGGTTGGTCTGGACCCACGGCTGGTCGGCCACCCGGCCGCCGTCGGGGTGCTCGGTCGCCTTCGCCCAGGCCAGGACGTCCTCGAAGTTGCGGCTCAGCATCCCGGGCGGGGCGAGGCCCACCCGCTCGTAGTTGAGCTGGTTCACGATCAGGTCCCAGCCCCGGTTGAGCTCGCCGATGATCGCCGAGTCGGGCACCCGCACGTCGTCGTAGAAGGTGTTGAACGTGCTGGCGTTCACCATCGTCGAGATCTTCGAGTAGCTGTAGCCCGGGTCGGTGGTGGGCACGGCGAAGATGGTGATGCCCCGGTGCTTGGGGGCGTCAGGGTCGGTGCGACAGGCGAGCCAGACGTAGTCGGCGTAGCTGGCCAGCGACGTGTAGATCTTCTGGCCGTTGATGACCCACTCGTCGCCGTCGCGCACGGCCTTGGTGGTGAGCGAGGCGAGGTCGGTGCCCGAGCCCGGCTCGGTGTAGCCGATCGAGAAGTGCAGCTCACCGGCCAGGATCTTCGGCAGGAAGAAGTCCTTCTGCTCCTGGCTGCCGAACTGCATGATCGTCTGGCCGACGGTGTTGATCGACAGGAACGGCGTGGGGGCGCCGGCCCGCCAGCTCTCGTCCATGAAGATGAACTGCTCCACCGGGCCGAACCCGCGGCCGCCGTACTCCTCGGGCCAGCCGGCGCCGAGCCAGCGGTCGCGACCCATCTGGCGCACCGCCTCGAGGCACGCCGGGTCGCCGGTGTCGCCCCGGAAGGCCGCCGCCGAGACCTCGGGGGTCATCAGGTCGGCGAAGTACTGGCGCAGCTCCTTGCGGAGCGCTTCCTGCTCGGGCGTGTACGCGATGTGCACGGCGGCGAATCCCCTGACGGTCCATCAGAACGAGAACACGTTCTAGCAGAGGGGTCCTCCCCCACCCACCGGCCGTCAGCGACCGCCGTCGGCCGAGAGGCAGGCCTCGGTGATGGCGTCGCCGAACGAGCGGCGGGCGCACCACACGTGGCCTTCGTCGTGGAGGTGGACCTGGGCGTGGGGGATGGCGAGCAGCAGCCGGAGCTGCTCCTGGGCCGGCACCGCTCGGTCCTTGGTGGTCACGACGATCGTGGTGGGCACGTCGACCTCGTTGAGCCAGCTGCGGCTGTCGAAGCTCATCACCGCGGCGAGCGCCTCGGTCACCATGCGCGGATCGTGGCGGCGCATCTCGGCGCCGGCCCACCGGCTGAGGCTGTCGGGGCGGGCGCGCACGCCCTCGGGGATCTGGCGCTGCCACGGCGCGAGCGGGATGCGGGTGGCGAGCTGGCCGAGCCGGGTCGAGCCGGCCGCCGCCGAGGCCGCGGTGACGAAGAACAGGCGCTCGCGCACGCCGGGGACGAACCGGTTGGAGGTGGCGCTGAAGACCAGGCCCCGCACCTTCTCGGGGTGGCGGTGCCAGAGCAGCTGGGCGATGGGCCCGCCCATCGAGTAGCCGACGGCGATGGCCTGGTCGACGCCCAGGGCGTCGAGGAGGGCGGCGGCATCGTCGGCGCAGTCCGCCAGGCGGAACCGCCGCCAGGCCCGGATGCCCCGGCCGTGGCCCCGGTGGTCGATGGCGAGCACCCGGAAGTGCTGCGACAGCGGCTCGAAGGCCTGGAACCAGTTGAGCCCGCCCGACGCCATCAGGCCGTGGAGGAGCAGCACGGTCGGCGCGCCCGGCGGGCCGGCGACCTCGCGCACGAAGGTGGTGCCCCGGCCGGGCAGCTCGACGCGCCGCCCGAGCGGGATCGGCGGCCCGTCGCCGTCGTCGCCGAGAGGCGGGCCGTCGGGCTCGAAGCCCGGCGCGGGCGCCATCGCTTTCGCAGCTGCGGTCACCTCGCCAGAATATGACGACCCGTCAGATCTTGGAGGCCATCGGTGCCCGACCCGACCCCCACGCACCCCACCCGCGACGACATCGACCTCATCAGCGGCGCGTTCTGGGGCCGCAACCCCCACGACGCCTTCACGTGGATGCGAGCCAACGCCCCGGTCTACTGGGACGGCCACGCGTGGGGCATCAGCCGGTACCACGACCTCAAGGAGATCTCGAAGGACCCCCTCACCTTCTGCAACGGCCAGGGCATCCGGGCCGACGCCGACGCCCTGCAGATGATGATCGACATGGACGACCCCGAGCACTTCCGCCGCCGGAAGCTCGTGAACAAGGGCTACACGCCCAAGCGGGTGCGGGCCCGGGAGGACGAGGTGCGGGCCACCTGCACCGAGATCATCGACCGGGTGTGCGAGCGCGGCGAGTGCGACTTCGTGCGCGACATCGCCGCCTGGCTGCCGCTGATCATGATCGGCAACGACCTCGGCGTGGACGTCGCCGATCGCGAGCAGCTCCTCGAGTGGAGCGACGCCATGATCTCCGCGCTCACGGGCGATCCCGAGTCCCTCGAGCCCGCCACCCTCGCCTTCATCGGCTACACGGAGTACGCGAACCGGGTCATCGCCGACCGCACGGCGAGCCCACGCGACGACCTGATGAGCGTGCTGTGCCACGCCGAGGTCGACGGCGACCGGCTCGACCACCAGGCGATCATCGACGAGTCGCTGCTGATCCTGATCGGCGGCGACGAGACCACCCGCCACGTGATCTCGGGTGGCGGCTACCAGCTGCTGCGCGACGGCCGGTCCGAGTGGGACCGCCTCGCCGCCGATCCCGAGCTGCTCGCCACCGGGATCGAGGAGATGCTCCGGTGGGTCACCCCGATCAAGAACATGAACCGGACGGCCACCCGCGACGTCGTGGTGGGCGACCAGCAGATCCGCGAGGGCGACAACGTCCTGCTGCTCTATCCGTCGGCCAACCGCGACGAGGACGTCTTCGACGACCCGTTCCGCTTCGACGTGGCCCGCACGCCGAACGAGCACGTGGCCTTCGGGTTCGGCACCCACTTCTGCCTGGGCAACTCCCTGGCCCGCCTCGAGCTGCGGGTGATGTTCGAGGAGCTGCTTCGCCGGCTCCCCGACCTCGAGCTGGTGTCGGAGGAGGAGCCGGCCTTCCGTCCGGCGAACTTCGTGAGCGGCTACGAGACGATGCCGGTGCGCTTCACGCCCGTCGCCCCGGAGGGCGCCACGACCTGACCGCCCTCAGGTGAGGTCGACCGAGGTCCGCAGGTCGCCCCCAGCATCGACGAGCGCCACCGTGGTCCCGGCGAGGACCGCCCACCCGTCGCCCACGGGGAGCACGCGGGTCGCCTGGTCGGCGAGGTCGACCTGGGTGCGGCTCACCTCCCGCAGCTGCGACCCGTCGACCTGCAGCTCGACGATCTCGGTGGTGCCGGCAGGTGCGGCGCAGGCGATGTCGGCCGCGGGGCCATCGGGCGCACCCTCGGGGAGGACGCAGCCGATCGACGGGTCGCGCCGAGCCAGGTCCCACCGGGTCACGGGCGTGGCGAACCGGCCGGCGCCCAGGTCGGTGTAGGCGTGGCGGTCGTAGGCGACCGGGGCGTCGCCGCCGAGGGTCACGGTGTCGACCACCTTCGGCGCGGCGGGGTCCGACACGTCGAACAGCTTGGCGGCCACGGTCCCGTCGCTGTCCGGGCCGAACCCCACCACCTTCCCCGCGCCCATCGGGTGCAGGTAGGAGCTGAAGCCGGGGAGCTCGACCTCTCCCGCGATCCTCGGGGCGGCCGGATCGGACAGGTCGACCACGTAGAAGGGGTCGGTCTGGAGGAAGGTCACGGCGTAGGCGGTGGCCCCGTCGAAGCGGATCCCGTGCAGCGTCTCCTCGGGATGGCCGAACCACGGCGTCCGGCCCACGACGTCCAGGTCGCCCTCGGTGTCGAGCACGTAGATCCGGTTGAGCGGATCCCCGGGGCCGGGCTGGTCGACGGGCACCGTGCTGCTCGGCGCCTCGGTCGTGGTCGTGGCCTCGGTCGTGGTCGTGGCCTCGGTGGTGGTGGTCGCCTCGGTGGTCGTGGTCGAGGCCTCGGTGGTCGTGGTCGCCTCGGTGGTCGTGGTGGTGGTCTCGACGACCGTGGTGGTCGGCTCGGCCACCGTGGTCGTCGGCTCGCCGGGGACGGTCGTCACCGGGATCGTGGTGTCGGGCGCCGGGTTGGGCACGCTCGGCGTCGGCGGCGGCAGCTCCTCGGCGAGCTCGGGCTCGGGGGCCACCTCGCGGCCGACCACCACGAAGGGGCTGCTCGCCGACCCGTCGCTCGCCACCGCCACGTCGCCCTCGATGGCGATCGGGCGACCGAACCCGCCGCCGGTCGCGGTGATCGCCACGCGGAGGTGCTCGCCGTCGTCGGACATGGCCAGGTCGTCGAGCAGGGTGCCCGGCACGCGCCCGCTGCCGGTGTGCACCAGCTCGTCGAGGTCGAAGCGGTGGATGGTGGTGCTCACCTGCTCCTCCCACTGCGGCGTCGCCAGGTAGGCGGCGTCGGTGGTCACGTGGACGAGCGAGCCCGAGCCGACGACCTCGGCCGCGTGGACCGGGGTCAGCTCGCCGTCGACGGGAAGGGTGACGAGGAGCGTGGCCGACGGGTTCGAGGGGCCGGTCGGGTGCAGCACCTGGTCGCACGGCACCGGCCCGCCATCGAACGGGATCGGGGCGTCGCCGCCGTAGGCATCCTCGGTCGCCACCAGGTGGAGGAGCCCGCCGACCCGCCGAGCCGTGACGAGGTAGCCGGTGGTGGTCCACGAGCCCTGGGGTCGCAGGTCGTCGCCGTCGACGGCCACGCGACGCACCTCGGTGCCGGTCCCGTCGCCGGTCGAGCTCACGATCCAGGCCACCTGCGCGTCGGCGTCGAACGAGATCTGCGCGCCGTAGGGCACCTCGACCCGACCGAGGCGCTCCCCGGCCTCGAGGTCCACGAGCACGACCGCCGTCGGTGAGGCGAACAGGGCGCGCCGCTCGTCGAGGCGGTCGACGAGGTCGAGCTCGTCCACGCCCTCGACGGCGACGTTCGTCCCGCCGGTGGCCTCGTCGGCGCTCGTGGCGACCGAGCGCTCGGACGACGCGGGGGCGGCTCCGTCCATCGCGATCTCGGCACCGACGGTGTCGAACACCGCGGTGGTAGCCGGCGCACCCTCGAAGCTGGCCATGCCGCCCGACATCGAGGCATCGGTCGCCTCGGCAGTCCACGCTTGCAGGTCGTCGCACGAGGCGAAGCGCTCCAGCCCCGAGGCGGCGGCCGGCGTGGAACCGGTGCCGACCACGGCGGCGAGGGTGAGGACGCCGGCGATCGCCGCGCCGGCGAGCACGAGGGCGAGCCCGCGTCGGGGTCGGTTTCCGGGGGTGGTGGTGGGGGCCATGGCCGTTCCGACGTCAGACCGGTGCGTCGGGTTCCCGAGGTTGCGGATCGGCCCGCTCGCCGTGCCGCCGCAGCGCCACGACGGCGCCGCCACCGGCGACGATTGCCAGCGAAGCCGACAGGGCGCGAGGTCCTGCACCCAGCTCCGCCGAGGCCGCGGCCACCACCGCGACGAAGGCGACGAGGACGAGGACGGCCACGGTGAGCTGGCGGGCGAGCCACCCCAGCCGCACGCCCGTGGCGTCCGGGTCGATCAGCCCGCCCAGGGTCTCGAACTTCGACGGCTCCACGACGGCCCGGTCCTCGACGGCCGCCGGAGCCAGCCGCCGCACCCGCGGGCGCCGATGGCCCAGCAGCCCGTTGGGATCGAGCGCTCGGGCGCGTTCGAGCTCGGCCTTCGCCTCCAAGCGCCGGTCGAGCTGGTGGAGGGCGAGGCCCAGGCGCTCGTGCGGCGCGGGCGCGTCGGGTCGCTGCTCGATCTCGCTGCGGGCGAGCACCTCGAGGTCCGACCAGCGCCGCTCCACGAAGGCGATCAGGGCGTCGACCTCGAGGTCGGGCCACGATCCCGGGTGGCGCTCGTGCAGGAGCAACCACCGGTCCCGTGCGCCCGGCACGTCATGGAGCGCCAGGGCGACGATCGCCGCGGCCCGCAGCCCGATCGGATCGTCGCCGGCCTGGGCGGCGAGCAGCGAGCCCAGCTCGGCCGCCTCCTCCCGCCGGCGGAGCTGCAGGGCGACGTGGGCCGCGAGGGCGGTGACGACCCAGTCGTCGGGCGCCTCGGCGCGCCACCTCGCGAGGAGGTCTGCCGCGGCGCGCTTCGAGGCCGGTGCGCCGTAGGCGAGCCAAGCGTGGAGCAGCTGGCGCGCCCGTTCGTCATGGGCGTAGCCGGCCCGCACCACGGGGAGCAGCTCGGCGGTCGCCACCGCCTGGCGCGCGAGCACGCGCCGATGCAGGTCGGCGAGCTCGTCTGAGGCCTCTCGGGTGACCGCCACACGAGCCCATCGGCACGATGCCGACCGCCCTGGAGGCCGCGAGCGCGATCAGCTCCCGCCGGCCGCCTCGGCCACCGCCTTCGCCCAGCGGTAGTCGGCCTTGCCCGCCGGCGACCGCTCGACGCGGGGCACGACCACGAGGTGCTTGGGGATCTTGTAGCCGGCGAGCGACGCCCTCAGGTGCGCCTTCACGTCGTCGAGCGTCGGTGGGGCGGCCGCATCGGTGGGCGACACCACGGCCGCCACCGCGCTGCCCCACCGCTCGTCGGGGATCCCCACCACCAGCACGTCCTGCACGGCGGGGTGGTCGACGAGGGCCGATTCGACCTCCTCGGGGAAGACCTTCTCACCCCCGGTGTTGATGCACTGCGATCCGCGCCCGAGGAGCTGGATCGTGCCGTCGGCCTCGACCGTGGCCATGTCGCCGGTGAAGCAGTACCGCTTCCCGTCGACCTCGACGAAGGTGGCGGCCGTCTTCTCCGGATCGTTCAGGTAGCCCTGCGGGAGGTGCCCGGTGTTGGCCACCCGGCCGATGGCACCCGAGCCCGGCTCGACCGGGCGCAGGTCCTCGTCGAACACGCCCGTACCGGCGTTGGGCGCGAAGCGGGCCAGGCCGCTCGGGTTGTCGCCCGCCTGGATGCGCTGGGTGCCCTGCACCCCGCTCTCCGACGAGCCGAAGCCGTCGGTGATGGCCCGCCCGGGGAACAGCTCGCCGATGCGCGCCTTCAGCGTCGGGCTCATCGGCGCGCCGCCGTTGGCGATGGCGAACAGGCTCGTGGCCTGCCAGCGGCCGGGGTTCGCCTCCCACGCCTCGATGAGCGGCCTGCCGACGGCGTCGCCGACCACGGTGAGCACGTTGGCGCCCCACTCGTCGATCAGGTCCCACACCGCCTCGGCGTCGAGCCCGCCGGGCAGCAGCACGGTCATGCCCCCGGCGAGCAGCCACGAGAAGGTGGTCCACTGCGCCGCGGCGTGCATCATCGGTGCGATCGGGAAGTAGCAGAACGATTCGACCATGCGCTCGGGGAGCTGCTCCGGTCGCTCGATCGGGCCGGCGAGGCGCATGGGGTCGCCGCCACCGATGCACGCGAAGAAGGCGTCCTCCTGGCGCCACAGCACGCCCTTGGGCCGGCCGGTGGTGCCGCCGGTGTACATCAGGTACGTGTCGTCACCGCTGCGCCCCTCGGTGGCCACCGGCTCAGGCGAGCTCGCGGCGAGGGCGTCCTCGTAGCGCTGGGCGCCCGGCAGCTCGGCCACCTCGCCGCTCACCGTCTCGGGGGCCGGATCGTCGACGACGAGCAGCGAGCGGAGGGCACCCAGGTCGTTGGGCGCCGAGGCCACGGCGCTGGTGAGGGTCTCGTGGACGAGCAGCGCCACGGCACCGCAGTCGTCGAGCAGGGCACCGAGCTCCTCGCTCGTGTAGCGGTGGTTGATGTTCACCGGGATGGCCCGGAGCGAGAAGGCGGCGAGCATGGCCTCGACGTAGGCGGCGTCGTTGCGCAGGAACAGGCCGACGAAGTCGCCGGGCCCGACGCCCGCGTCGCGCAGGTGGTGGGCGAGGCGGTTGGTCCGTTCGGCGAGCTCGCCGAACGTGCGGCGCTGGGGCCCGCACACGATCGCCGTCCGATCGGCGCATCGGGGCCAGATCGACTCCCACAGGTCGGCGAAGTTGTAGGTGGACGGCGGCGAAGGGAGGCTCTCGTCGGTCACGACCTGACAGTGTGTCAGGAATCGACGGCCCGTGACGTACGAGGCACGGTTCGCACGTCGATCAGGCCGGAGGGTCGGCGAGGAGGATCTGGATCGCGGCGGTCTGGGGGTCGAAGCCGGGCTCCCACGGCAGCCAGCCGGTGCGATCGGGCCACACGAGCTGCACCACGCGGAAGGGCTCGTCGCCGTACCAGGCGGCGGCCGAGGCGAACATCGGACCCATCGCGTCGACGTCGACCGGCAGGAGCGCGGCGCGCTGCTCGCCGTCGTAGAGGCCGAGGAACAGCTCGCCGATCGGGATCTGGGTGCCGCCGCGCAGCATGTTGGCGATGAGCTCGGCGAGGCCCTTGGCGGCCACCGGCTTGAGCCCGACGATGACCACCTCGGGGAAGCCGAAGGTCTGCTCGAAGCCGATCGTGTAGCCGTAGCCGGGGAACGGCGGATCGGTGGTCGTGTCGGCGGCCACGGGCTCGAGGAGCCAGCCCGTGGTCTCGATCATCCACGCGAGCTTGTCGCGAAGGGCCATGTTGCGATCCGGGAACACCTCGTCGCCCATGGCGGCGACCCTACCGGCGGCTCAGGCGGGCGGCGTCGTGAGCGAGAGGGCGTTCTCGCGCATGATGAGGCGGATCTCCTCGTCGCTGAACCCGTCGAGGTCGTCGACGAAGCTCTTCGGCTCGGCGATCCCCTCGGCGTGGGGCCAGTCCGAGCCGAACAGCACGTGGTCGGCGCCCAGGGCGTCGGCGAGGTGGCGGATGTCGTCCTCGTAGTACGGCGCCACCCAGACGTGGCGGCGCAGCGCCTCGACGGGATCGGTGGCGAACGCGCCCGGGGTCATCGACCACGCCTTGGCGAGCTTCTTCACCAGCGGGTGGACCCACTCCGAGCCGCTCTCGATGGTGGCGACGCGCAGGCGCGGGTGGCGATCGAACACCCCGTGGCAGATGAGCGCGGCGACGGTGTCGGAGATCGCCCGGTCGGAGGTGACGATGCCGTAGAGCGGGGTGCGCCGGAACGCCTCGAACTCGGCCGACTCGCCCCAGTCGACGACGTAGCGGCCGTAGCCCGCCTCGCCCGAGTGGTAGGCGACGAGCACGCCGGCGTCGTCCAGCACCTTCCACATCGGGTCGTACATCGGGTCGCCGGGCGAGCGACCGCCGGAGGGCGCCATCACCGGCCCGGCGCGCATCACCACCACCCGCGCCCCCTGCTCCACCGCCCAGCGGGCCTCGTCGTGGGCCTGGTGCGGGTCGAGCAGCGTGAGGTACGGCGCGGTGAAGATGCGGTCGCGGTAGTTGACGCCCCAGTCCTCGTCGGCCCAGCGGTTGAGGGCCCGGAAGGCGGCGTGGGCGGCATCGACGTCGTTCACCAGCGCCTCCTCCATGCCCACCGCGAGCGTCGGGAACATGAAGCAGCCCGCCATCCCCTGGCGGTCCATCACCTCGAGGCGGGCGTCGCGGTTGCGGTACGCCGGGCTGATCGGCTCGAGGTCGCCGAACGCACCGCGGATGTCGTTGGCCGGCGAGCGGCCCCGGAAGTACTCGTCGAGGCAGCCGGGCTTGGCCACCGGGTCGAACTGCGGGTTCGGGATGAACCGGTTCACCTTGCCGGCGACGACGAGGCGGGTGCGCCCGTCGATGTCGGCCCACTGCATCGCCCGCTTCGCCATCTTCGGGTCGATGTGGCGGGTGAAGGCGTCGGTGGCCTCGTAGTAGTGGTTGTCGGCGTCGAAGACGTCGAAGTCGACCGTTCCCATGGCGCACCCCCTGTGCGTGCGGCGTCCTCGGCTCCGGAGCGAAAACGAGAACGTGTTCTCGTTTCGAGCGTAGCGCCGATGCGCTCCCTACGCTCCGGCCCGTGATCGCCGCCCGTCTCCTCGGCCGAGGCGCGTGCGCCGTCGCCCTGGCGCTGGCCACGGCCGGGTGCAGCGGCTCACCCGAGGGCGCCGCCCCGTCGAGCGGCACCCCCGGGGCCGGCCCGACCACCACCGCGGCGCCGCCCACGACGAGCAGCCCCACCCCGTGCGGCGGGGAGGGCACCGGCATCGTGCGCTCGGCCTGCGACGGCACCGCGACCGTCCGCTTCGACCGGGGCGACGAGCACGGCGAGGTCGGCGGCGGCACCTGCGAGACCACCGTCGCCTACCTCGAGGTCACCGCCGGCACCGAGACGGCCGCCGCCTTCGACGGGCCGCGGCCCGACCTCGCCGACCTCCTCCTCCCGGTGGATCCCGGGCCCTTCGCGGACGGGACGGCCACGATCGCCTGGAACGGCGTCGAGGTGGTGCTCGACGAGGCGACCGGCACCCACGACGGCGCCTCGGGCACCTTCGCCGGGACGCTGCCCGACGGGCGGCGCCTCGAGGGCACCTTCACCTGCTGAGGGGAGCGATCCCCACCCCGAGATCGTTGCGTTGCGTATCGTCGCGACCAGCGGCCCGACCACCCCTCGCACCCGCCGGGAGCCCTCCGTGACCAAGCGCCTCGCCCTCATCCTCCTCCCCCTCCTGCTCCTCGCCGCCGCGTGCGGCAGCAGCGGCTCCGACGGCGCGAGCGGCGGCTCCGATGGCAGCACCGCGCCCACGTCGGCTGACGACGGCGGCGCGTCGGGCGGGGGATGTGCCGACGAGGAGGGCAAGGCCGGGGTCCTGCGCACCTTCTGCGACGGCGACGGCACGGCGACGGTGACGGTCGGCGACACCGAGCACGAGATCGCCGGCGGGAGCTGCGAGACGGGCGGCGGGTACTTCTCGTTCAACGCCGGCGTCGTCGCCACCGGGGAGTACGAGGGGACGCGGCCCGACTACGCCGGCTTCGCCCTACCGGAGGCCGAGGGCGACTTCGGCGACGAGGGCGTGGCCGCCACGGCCACCTTCGACGGCGAGTCGGTCGCCATCGCGCAGATCGACGGCACCCACGACGCCACGAGCGGCACCCTCGACGGCGTCGACCTCGCCACCGACGCCCCCGTGCACGTCGAGTTCACCTGCTGAGGGGCCACGGATCCCCGATGGGCGAAGCCTGCTTCGCACATCCCGTCGGTCGGCTAATCTGACGACTCGTCAGAAACGCCCTCCGCCCGTCGAGGAGACCCGGACCCATGGCTTCCCCCACCGGACCGCTCAGCAGCGTCCGCATCGTCGAGTGCTCGATGCTCGGCCCCGCCGCCATCACCACCCACCTGGCCGACATGGGCGCCGAGGTGATCAAGGTCGAGACGCCGAGCGGCGACTACATCCGCCAGATGACCTGGCCGATCGTCGAGGGCGTCTCGCTGATGCACCTCCACGTCAACCGGGGCAAGCGCTCGATCGTCCTCGACCTCCGCACGCCCGAGGGCGTCGACACCTTCAAGGCGCTGGTCGCCGACGCCGACGTGGTCATCGAGGCCATGCGGCCCGGCGGGCTCGAACGGCGCGGGGTGGGCTACGAGGCCCTCAAGGAGATCAACCCGAAGATCGTGTTCTGCACCATCTCGGGCTACGGGATGACCGGCCCGTACGCCGAGCTGCCCAGCCACGGCGTGGCCTACGACGTGTGGGCCGGGCTGGTGAAGCCCGAGATCACCGAAGACGGGTTCGCCGCCATCCCCGAGCACCCGTCGGTGGGCATCCACGCCGGGCCCATGTTCGGCGCCCTCGGGGTGCTGGCCGGGGTGATCCAGGCCCGGGCCACCGGCCAGGGCTGCCAGCTCGAGATCGCCCAGAGCGACGCCGCCGCGGCCATGGACTGGTACCGCTCGGAGAGCTGGAAGGCCTACGAACGCCCCGAGGACGAGGTCACGGGCAACGCGTCGGACGACTACGTGCGCCGGGCGCCCGGCACCGCGGGCATGCGCGACGGCGTGCGCTACCAGTTCTACGAGGCCTCCGACGGCGGCTTCGTGCTGCTCCAGGCGTCCGAGCGCGAGTTCTGGGAGAACTTCTGCAAGGGCGTCGGACGCCCCGAGCTCTTCGAGGCCAACCCCGGCGCCAAGTTCGCTGATCACGCCGTGGGCAACGTGGCCCTGCGTCGCGAGCTCAAGGAGATCTTCCTCACCCGCACGGCGAAGGAGTGGGTCGACCTCGGCCTCGAGATCAACGTGCCCATCATCAACGTCAACACGCCCCAGACCCTCGCCGACGACCCGCAGTTCCAGGACCGCTTCCCGTGGATCCCGGTGGA